>NZ_CAOOSE010000021.1:0-75658 GCF_948499155.1 uncultured Phocaeicola sp.
AAAAACTGTTTAATGAAAAAGATACCATGTTCTAGGGCTTTTATAGAATTAAACAAACCAAGACAGTAAGTGTTTGAGAAGTAGCTGCCTCAATATTTTATTTTGAAACAGCTACTTTTCTTATAATATCTTCCCTATTTCATTCCAATCCTCTATTATCCCCGTAGGCTGAAAAGGAAACTTTGTCGTTTTATTCACATTATAAAATATCTGTCCGAGTCCTGCATCTTTGGCACCGACTACGTCATTTTTCCAATTATCTCCTATCATCAAGGAAGTATGCAATTCCGACTGCGTGGCCGACATCGCAAAATAAAATATTTCAGGAAAAGGTTTATGTACACCAATATCCTCTGACAAGACTACTTTCTTAAAGAATTTATCAACTCCTGCCGAACGCATTTTTTGCTCTTGTAACTCTCTAAAGCCGTTGGAAAGAATATACAGATTGTATTTTGAAGATAAATACTCCAATGCTTCAACAGCATGCGGCATTGTCTTTTTCTTATACACTATCTCAGCAAAGAAATCATCTGAATATGCTTTTACCAATGTTTTATCTTCCACACCGACCTGCTGCAGAGGGTATGAAAAGCGCATATCATTCAATTCATCTTTTGTGATATGTCCGGCACCATATTCTCCCCAAAGAATTTCATTTCGTTCACTATATATAGTATAAAACTGATGAAAAGAATCAAAGTATCGTTCAAAGTGATACTTCTCATACATGTCCTGAAACGTATCGCAGGCATTCTCGGAGAATGCCCAAACCGTATCGTCCAAATCTATAAATATGCTCTTATACATATACACTCAAAAAGATTAAAAAAGGGGTTGTGTCTGATGGAGACGCAACCCCTTTACAGGATAATTATTTATTATTTTATTTTACCTGAATAACAAGATATCTTGATACACTCCAAAACTGATTAGGATTGGTTATCTTCAGAATTAACTGACCTTTTGCATCTTTTACCAGTTCGTAAGAACCTGCAGGATGAGTAGTCAACAGTTCTGCGCGTTTTGAATACAATTTGATTTCCTTGTCTGTACGGATATCAATCTGAGTAAAATAATCTTTATTGAAATCGTCATTCTTTAGTACGTCACCATTCTTAAGAATCTTCTGATCTTTCAATTCCGATTTTGTACCAAACACAAACCATGCAGTGTTCAAAGCCTTATCCTGACTGGCAACAGTGGCAGATTTAGCTTCATTTTCAGCAGTTAAATCACTTACATTCTGACTTAAACCGGCTACTGCGTCATCCAATTCCGCTATACGAATATTCTTTGAAGCAAGCTCTGTCTGCAAAGTTTCAATTTGTTGTTGTTTAGCTTCCAACTCCTTAGTCAAATTAGCAATAGCTTTCTTCAACTGTGCGGAATTATACCTGCTGTTCTTCAATTGCTCTTCCAACTTAGCAATCTGTTCGCGATTAGCCTGCAATTTTTCACTAATAAAACGAATATCATCTTTTATCTTATCTGCACTATTTTCACGAATAGAACCACTCTGCAAGTCAACACGGTTTTCTGCTTCGTTTATTTGTCGAAAACCTTCTTGAACCTCATTGAATGCACCCATAATCTCGTCCAATTCAGCATTTCTGTTGGACAGTTCCACCATTAAAGAATCATTCTGAGCCTTCATAGCCTCATTTTTTGCCCCATTACCACAAGAGCTTAACAGGGCAACAGACAACAATGATAAAATTACTAACTTTTTCATCTGCTTTACTTTTTAAAGTTCATTATTTTTAGTCCTCTTTTCCACCGAGCACAATAACAATCTCGCCACGCGGTTCGTTCTCTGTGAAATGCGCTATAACTTCTGTCAATGTACCCCGTACACTTTCTTCGTGTATTTTAGAAATCTCACGACATACGGAAACAGGCCTTCCGGCACCGAAAAACTCGGCAAATTGAGTCAAGGTTTTCACTAAACGATAAGGCGACTCATAGAATATCATCGTTCTCTTCTCTTCCTGCAGAGACGTGAGTCGAGTGACCCGACCTTTCTTTTGAGGCAGAAAACCCTCAAAACAAAAACGTTCATCAGGCAATCCGGAGGCAACCAATGCTGGCACAAAAGCGGTGGCTCCCGGCAAACATTGCACTTCAATACCGTTTCTTACACATTCCCGCACTACCAAAAATCCGGGATCTGAGATACCAGGAGTGCCGGCATCGGATATCAATGCCACAGTTTCGCCCGCCTTGATTCTATTAACAACGCCTTCAACCGTTTTATGTTCATTGAATTTATGATGGGACTGCATTGCATTCTTTATTTCATAATGTTTCAAAAGAATGCCGGAAGTACGAGTATCTTCGGCCAATATGAGGTCAGCCTCCTTCAGCACGCGAATAGCGCGAAAAGTCATATCTTCCAAATTTCCTACGGGAGTAGGCACTACATACAGTTTTCCCATAAAACACTCCTAATTCTGTTATATGGTGACAAATGTAGAAAGAAATCGAATGTACAAAGTTAATTGATGCTATTATTTAACAGATGTTGCACATTCCTTTAACATTATATCTTTTATTAATAAAAATATTGGGGATTATAGTCCTTTTTTGGGGTACAAATAGTACATTTGCATTCATAACTAAAATCAATTATCACTATTTATCATGGTAGTTTTTTCAGAAGACCACATACAAGAGACACGTAGAAGAGGAAGGATAGAAGTAATTTGCGGTTCCATGTTCTCAGGCAAAACGGAAGAACTTATCCGACGCTTGAAACGCGCCAAGTTTGCTCGCCAGAGAGTAGAAATATTCAAACCGGCTTTGGATACCCGATACTCGGAAGAAGAAGTCGTGTCACACGATAGTAACTCCATTGCCTCCACTCCTATCGACACTTCTGCCAGTATATTATTATTCTCTTCAGATAAAGATGTGGTAGGTATAGATGAAGCACAGTTCTTCGACGATGGTTTGGTAAGTGTATGCAACCAGCTGGCCGACAGTGGCATACGTGTTATTGTAGCCGGACTGGATATGGATTTCAAGAGAATCCCATTCGGGCCTATTCCGGCTCTTTGTGCCATTGCCGATGAAGTGACCAAGGTACATGCCATCTGTGTAAAATGCGGCAATTTGGCTTATGCTTCGCATCGTATAACAAAAAGTGAAAAAAGAGTACTTCTCGGCGAGAAATCCGACTATGAGCCGCTATGCCGCGAATGCTACCGGAAAGCTATTGAAGAAGAACAAACCATCAAATAAGTCCATACAATTATGTTACAGAAGAAAATAACATTTGACAGTTTTATCCGTGGAATTCTAAGCGGAATTGTCATTATAGGGATACTCTATTTGGTCAATCGTTTAAGCGGAGTGTTACTCCCATTTTTCGTTGCATGGCTCATTGCCTACCTTATTTATCCTATGGTTACTTTCTTCCAATATAAATTGCGTTTAAAGAATAGGGTTATTTCTATTTTTGCAGTCATGCTGGTATTAATATGTATCGGTGTACTGGCATTTATCGGACTGGTCCCTCCTATTGTAGAAGAATTCGGGAAATTAAAAGAATTGCTTGCCGATTACTTTGTGGAAGGCTCAAAACAAGCAGCCATTCCCGGCACTGTGGCCAATTTTATCAAAGAGCATATCGATATGCTCAAAATAAATGAGGCATTGAATGAAGATCGTATTGCTCAAACCATGCGCGACGTACTGCCACAGGTATGGGCTATCTTTACGCAATCTGTCAATGTTGTCGTAAGCGTATTCACTTCTTTCATAATACTGCTTTATACCTTTTTCATCCTGCTGGATTATGAAGCTATTGCCAAGGGCTGGATAAAACTGGTTCCTGTAAAACACCGCGATATGACCGTTAAAATAGTAAATGACGTGCAAGAAGGTATGAACAAGTATTTCCGCGGACAAGCAGTGGTAGCTTTTTGTGTAGGCATTTTGTTCAGTATCGGTTTTCTGATTATTGACTTCCCATTAGCTATCGGCTTCGGATTGTTTATCGGTTTACTCAATATGGTACCTTATTTACAACTCATCGCTTTTATCCCTACTATATTATTAGCACTACTCAAAGCCGCTGATACCGGAGAAAATTTCTGGTGGATATTATTCTGTGCATTTTTAGTCTTTTGCATTGTACAAATAATACAGGACGGACTGATTGTTCCCAAAGTAATGGGGAAAATAACGGGTCTGAACCCCGCTATCATTCTCTTGTCCTTGTCTGTTTGGGGAGCATTGATGGGAATTGTAGGAATGATTATTGCCTTGCCATGCACCAGCTTAATGCTTTCCTACTACCAACGATACATCCACATAAAAGAAAAAGAATTTTCGAGAGATGACAATACGCCTGATAATCAAGGAGAAAACAAATTAACTGAAAAATAATTCAAAAAAATTAGGTAGTATATTTGGAAGTTTAAATAAAAACCTCTATCTTTGCACTCGCAATTCGGAAGAAAAGCAATAATAAAGGATTGATTCGCTAGCTCAGCAGGTAGAGCACAACACTTTTAATGTTGGGGTCTTGGGTTCGAGCCCCAAGCGGATCACTGAACGAAACGGCATAACGCCGCAAATCGCTGAAACTAAAACAGTTTCAGCGATTTTTGTAATACCCCTATCCAGCAGAATAGTGAACATTGTGAGGTTAAGCCGTGTGCAATTCGTGAACAGCCACGACCGTGAACAGTTTTGTTCACGATTTTGAGTTGCGGTTTGTAACTTGCTTGTATTCTGTGTTTTTCTGCGATTTGACAATTAAAAAGTGGGGCTTTGATACGCCTGCGCAGGTTCAAGGCCCCACATTTGAGTGAAAAATGGGCAAAATCAGATGAAATTTAACTTTCATTTTTAATTTTAACTGTTATATCGGCTCAAATCGCCTGTTTTTAACTCTTTTCACGTTGGATTGCCATTCTCCATTCGTGAACAAAACGGTAAAAATGGAGAAAAACGATGAAAATGCACCATCTTAAGCCGTGAACAGTTTTTGAACGACCGGCCGATGTTCACGGTCCTGTTCACGAATTCCGACATACGGCACTGATTTCCTTGCTCTTGCCTATTGTGTAATCGGGAAATAATGATTATATTTATGTAACCATTAATCCACAAACAGTATGTTACACGATTCTTATTTCACCCTCTCCTTCATCGCAAGGAAAGCCCGTGCGCTCCGCAACGGGGAGTATCCAATCTTCGCCAGAATATCAGTCAGCGGTCAGGTGGCGGAGATGAACATCGGTCGCAGTGTCGTTCCTGCTAACTGGGACCAGAAACGCGCCATGTCAACCGGTCGTGGCAGGCGTGACCTTGAACTGAACAAGTACATCGAGGTCGTCCGCGCCCGCTTCCTTGAAATCCACAATATGCTCGTACGCGAGGGCATGATGGTAAATCCGAAGATACTGCGTGACCATTTTCTCGGCACTGTGGAGAAACCAAAGATGCTCTGCGAAGTGTTCCGCGAGGCCAACAAACAACGCCGTGCTGAATACGAGCGAGGCGATATGGGCAAACCCACATACGAGCGGTGGGTGCGCTGCGTTGTCTATCTGGAAGAATTCATGCAGTTGACACGCAATGTGAGCGACATCCCGATAAAGGATGTTACCAAAGGCTTCGTGCTGGACTTTGAACACTTCTTGAGGATGAACAAAAATGCCGCCAATAATACCGCAGTACGTTATCTGCGCTATCTTAAGAATGTGATGCAGTATGCCATCGCAAACAAATGGACGACTGAAGACCCGTTTCTCGGAAAGCGTTTCAAACGCACTGTCGCTGACCGCGAGGCCATTACGGAAGCTGAGTTGAAACGGATGATGGAGCTTGACCTGAAATCGTTTCCACGGCTTGAAGTCGTGCGCGACACGTTTGTGTTTTGCTGCTTTTCGGGCCTCGCGTTCATTGACATACAAACACTTAAGCGAAACGACATCTCAACGGATGCAAACGGGAATATGTGGATACGCAAGAAACGCGAGAAAACCAATGAGTTGAGCGTGGTACCTCTGCTTGAAGTACCGCGACAACTCATGGAGAAGTACAAAGGGCATCCGAAAGTGATGCTTGAAGGTGTGGTCATACCTGTAATCTCCAACCAGCGCACAAACGCATATCTCAAGGAGATTGCCGATCTAGCCAAAATTGAACGGCACTTGACCACACATCTGGCGAGGCACACGTTTGCCTCCATGTCGCTGAACAACCATGTCCCGATTGAAACAATCTCAAAGATGCTTGGCCACAGCGATATCAAGACGACGCAGATCTATGCGAAAATGATTGACAGCACAATTTATGAGGATATGGCAGCAATGCGTGACAAATTTGATTGCGTGATGATGAACTGACATCATCTGACCCACTAAGAAAAATGGCAACCGGGCGATATTGTTGCTCGGCAGCCATTTTCTTTTTGGTGGTCGCCCGTCAGGCAAAACGCGGACAATAGTTGGATTGGAGGAATTTTTCTATGTCGTCCTCGGCATAGAGGATTTTACCGTCGATACGGTAATATGGTATGTAACCTTTATCGCGGTAATCCTGAGTGGTACGTCGGCTCACTCCGAGAGTGGCGGCGAGTTGTGCATCAGTGATGAAGCGTTTGCCGTTGAGCAAAGGATGATAATTCTCCCTCAAATCCCGGCATTTGGCCATTATGTCATCGGCTTGAGTGTGGAAACGCTCTATGCGTGGGTCTTTGGATGTTATCAGCTCCTTCATACGCTATTTGTGCATTTGGTTATCAATCCGACCACATCTGAGCCTCTGAATTGTGTCAGTCGGCCAGTATGCGAATAGCCAATCCTGCCGTGTTCTTTCAGTGAACGCAACTTGCGCTCCGAGATATGCAGGAATTCACAGGTCTGTTCTGTTGTAAGCCATTCCGACAGTCTGCGGTCGCGCAGTCTGTCGTGAAGAGCCGTAACTGTTTTATGCAGGATGTCAACCCGGTCAAGCAGGGAGAAAAACACATCCTTTTCGATTTCAATTGTTTCCATAATTTATTGAGTGTGGAGTTAGTGGGTGCTTGGGATATTATATGAAAAAGCAGGCGGGTATCCCTCCCGCCTGCCACCACTAAATCCACAATCAAATGTTTGAAAAACAATATATGACTGCGATTCAGTGGCAAAGGTACGGATTTATTTCGGGATTTTTTCTCGGTGGTGTCAGAATCTACGGCGCATACCTTTCTTTTTTCGCTGCAAACGGCGGCGGAAATCTTCCTCGTCGGGATTTACCGACTGCCC
Source organism: uncultured Phocaeicola sp. (assembly GCF_948499155.1). Classification (NCBI taxonomy): domain Bacteria; kingdom Pseudomonadati; phylum Bacteroidota; class Bacteroidia; order Bacteroidales; family Bacteroidaceae; genus Phocaeicola; species uncultured Phocaeicola sp. The sequence goes on from NZ_CAOOSE010000021.1 coordinate 7,266, forward strand.
CGGCTGGAACAGGTCAAGACCGGGAATAATCGGGTCGTAATCGTTGGCGAGATTCTTAGCGGAACGGGGTTGCGCGGTGTTTGTAGTGTTTGCCGTGCCGGAGGTGGTATTGCTTGGCGAAGATGGCGGGGGGACAACAGTCGGTACAGATGTCGGCTGCCGGTTCGGTTGCTGTTGTATCGGCTGTTGTGGCTGAGCCTGACTGAAACGTGTCTGGAGCGCGTTTGCCGAAAACTCTTTGCCCAATCGTGAACCGTTCAAGGATGTCTGCGTGCCGTGATCCACGAAGGTAACTCCGTAAATCCTGCCCTCGTCGGTGTAGCGGAACACAACATCAATATTGCTCTCTTTCAGTTTGGCAATGAAACCATCCTTGTCTGATGATCGGGCAAGTGCGTCGGCAACACTGCGTCTGGTCGGTGCGATGTCGATTTTATCTTTTGCCCGTTCAAACCGGCTGTCAATGGCGGTACGGCTTGCGAATTTACCGAGGCGCGAGGCTTTCAAAGGTGTGACGATGACATTGCCGTTGTCGTCAGTGGCGAAGTAAACAAGTCCGTGATATTCGCGTCCGTTGACACGCCCGTCGGTCTGCTCACATTTGATGTTGTATAATCCGAGTATGGCGTTGTATTCGCCAATGCTCTGGAATTTCCAACGCATACCAACCATCTTGACCGAGTTGGCAACCTGTCGCTTGATGTCGCCGTCGGGGTCAACCTTGCAGATGGGAGTATCCGGTGAGAGCTTTTCGCGCTGTGCCTTGTGAAGATGATATTTTTCTTCAAGCTCGGTAGTAATCTTTTTGCTGCGACGGTAGAGAAAATCCTGATTGAGCCGCTTGCCTTCCTCGTTCACGTTGACAGTGACAATATGGATATGGTGGCGGTCAATATCCTCGTGCTTGTAGATTACATAGGGCTGCTCTCCGAAGCCGAGTCGGTCAATGTACTCACGGGCAAGGCTCTCAAAGTCTTGGTCGGATAATTTGTCGTCAGGGTGCGGGTTAAGGGAGATATGCAGCACCGGTTTCTTGGTCTTGCCCATTTTCGGCATGAACAGCCGGAAATTATCCGCCATCCTGCCTATGTCGGCACTGCCGTCAACCGGTACGACAATCTTGTTAGAGCCTAATATGCGCCCCTCGGTCTTGTTGATTTTCTCACCGTTGTAAGACAACGCCCCGTAGAGTGACGCTCCTATTGAGATTTTTGCAACCATCGCTCCTCGAATTTCTGCGACAACTTCATCACGTCATGGGTTATACCCACAAGCTCAAGAGTGGCTCTTTCCAGTCTTGAAACGTGTGCCGTTGCTTTCTTTTCTGAAAAATTTGCACGGAGTTCCTTTACGGCGAGGTCGTAATTGATCCCGACAGTGCGGTACTGGCTGAAAAATTCAGAGAGTTTTGCGCAGTATGCGGCAAGCGATCTGTCGGTGGTGAGCACCCGGAACGGCTTTCCAAAGATAAGCTGCTTGATGAAAGTTGCCTTCACGGTGGTGTCGGCTTTCTCCATCATGCGGGTAAGTTCATCCCATTCGGCGTTGTTGAAACGCACTTTGACACAGTGGTCGCATCGGTCGATAAGCGGCGGTCGTCCGCCTTTGTTGAAATCGGTCATATTATTAGTGGATTAAGTGGTGATGCCTCACGGGTTCTCATGCCAACGGCGGTTCGGTCGCGGGATATTCGACTTCGGAGTAGTATCCTTACATAGCAAGGTTGTTTTGTGGGAAGGCCGGTTCCCCAAAACCTTTTCGGTTCCCGAAAAGACACCTTGCTATGTCCATGTGGACATTCCTCATACTATGAAACTGCGAGTTTTGTGTCTGCGGCGGCCGGTATTGCCAACAGTATCATGCAACCCTGTGTTTCATCGTGCCTGCGGATTGAAATCTCCGTGTTGCCTACATAAATTTACGAAAAATCCGGCACAAATCCTAACCGATAAAAAGAAAACCGGAGATTTTTCGGCATGATATATCAGGATTATCGTGTCTGAAAATTCTGTCAAGAAAAAAATGATTGGCGAAATGTTAAAAATTAAACCGTGTTTTATGGACATACTCGGACATTCCCGGACATAGCCGGACAATCTGTTTCAGGGCCGGATATCGGGAGGTTCAAGGACTTGACAATCCGCCGATTTTTTTGTTTCTTTGTGTAAGGATTGGCTGATTTACCTGCCGTCAAGGAGTTCGGTTGACAGGTATATAAAGGAACATTCCGATGACCCGCCGGTCAAATCAGACACTCTTTCAGTAGTACATTCATTTATTCAACAGACTAACTTTACAGCAAGTCAATGAATATCCTTCCCGAAAGTTCAAATCATCTATCATATTACGGGGCTGTTCGCTGAATGATGTTTTCATAGGCTTAATGCATTGTTGTATTGATGATAGAATGAACGTATTACTAACAGACAGGCTTATCGCCGGATCATTCAATAAGCGACTGAAGGATCCAAGGCTTAATGGCCATTAGGCTTAAAAGCCGTGTCCGAAGGAAGCAAGCGATGATGCCGCGTAAGTCACACCACTAAATCCATATCCAAAAAATTAAAGAAAATGACTGACGACACCAACTATTCCGGCTGACAGAGCCGATGCCCTCCTCGCAGCGGAGGAAGGTCGCCATCCGCGACAGAGATAGCTGCACCTATACAATCAAGCATGGCAGGCAGTCAATGCGACTGCCACGGCAGGATAAAGGCCGGTATATCCCGTGTCAGGTCATACGCTGACAGCCATCGCCATGCGTTTTTTCAACATAAACACCTCCTATAAATAATGGCAAAAGTTTATGAGTCACAGGTTGACCCCGATGAATTCATACGGTCATTCCGGGAAGACACCTCACAACTCTCGAAATTGAAACGTAGTTCCAAACCGGAAACGACAACTGCCCCAACGTCCGATGCTACTTCACCAAGTGGTAGCGGGAGTCCGCCTGCGTCGGATCGCGAAAAAGAATACATTGAAAAGTTCGTCACCAACATGGCTTTCATGTCGCCGACCGAAAAGTTCACGACAGTGGAGATATGCCCCGCTTTCATCAAGAAAATCAAATACATTCTCTTGGCACAGGACGGACGCAAATGCTCACTGAAAGCATATATCAACAACGTACTTGCCGAACATTTCAAGCAATACGAGGACGTGATTGCAAAACGACTGTAATTAAACTTATAAGATAAGAACACTGATCAGACTTATAACTTGACAAGAAGTTATGCCTTGTTTTTTAGCACTGACTTAATCGGTGCTAAAAAACGCGATTTTATGATTTCCGTTGACGATACTCGGCTGGAGTCATCCCGGTCTGTTGTTTGAACAGCCGTGTAAAATATTGAGGATATTCAAATCCCAATTCGTATGCAATTTGGCTTATTGAATGGGAGTCTAATGCAAGTTTGTCTTTCGCTGTTTCAATTATCCGGTTTTGGATATGTTTTCGGGTATTCATCCCTGTTTCTCGTTGTAATATGGCTGTCAGATAATCGGGAGATAAGCTCATTCTGTCGGCAAAATATTTAACCGTAGGCAGTCCGTTTTGAACAAGTGCATTTGTGAGAAAATAGTCACGTAATAACTTCTCAAAATGGCTTACAATATCCATATTTTCACTATGTCTCATTTTGAACTGGCGGTCGTAGAATCTGCGGCAATAGCTCAATAACGTGCCTATGTACGAACACACAATTTCAGGGGTATACTCATCAATTTGTTTTTCAAGTTCCTGTCTGATATGTTTGAAAATGTCAAGAACTTGCTCTATTTCATCTTCTGATAAATGTAACGCTTCGTGAATCTCATAAGAGAAAAATATGTAATTCCCGATATCACGTCCAAGCGATGTTCCTCTAATGAAATCAGGATGCACCATAATGGCCCAGTTGTCTTCAGCCGGACAGAATGGCTCCCCATATTCTTGAAACTCCACTGTTTGCCCCGGACTCGTAAAAACCAGTGTGCCATCTGAATAATCATATTTGTTTCGGCCATACTTCACATCGCAAGATAAATTGCCACGGCAAAGAGCTATGACATAGTAATCTTGTTTCCAACCTTGCGGATGGCGGTATTCAGCGATCTGCGAGAAATCAATCACGGAAATAAGTGGATGATATGTCCTGATTCCTATAATGCGGTTAAAAGCCTGTGGTGTTTCGCAATGTATGATATTACTCTTGTCTTCCATTCGGCAAAAATAATGCAAAACCAATTCCTCTACAACATCATCTCGGATTTATATTATACAAACACGGATTTGTTTATGCAATATATTGGGAGTAAGGACTACTTTTGCCAAAATTTTATTAGCGGACAGGTTCATAAAGTAAAATAAGACATTATGACTCAGATTGAAAATAAAGAAACAGTGTCGCCGGTTACGATATTACTCTTTACCGGGGCTATATTGTTACAGATTATCGGTATGGCCTTATTTCCATTGACCGCGGGATACACAAATTTTTGGCCGACAATAGCATCTGTTTTGTCGCTGTTGCTCGGTTCGCTACTTTTCTGCCGTATGCTTTACAAAGGTGTCAAGCTCAGTTTACTTATACCTTTGGGATCTGCTGTGATGCCGCTTGCAGTAAGCGGATTGGGGATGATTGTATATGGAGAGAGTGTATCAGTATGGAAAGTTTCACTTCTTGTTGTGGCCTGCATTTTGATAGGGGTTGCTGGCAGAATGAAATGAGAAAATTATGGATAATATCTCAATAACCGGAGTTGTACTTTTTATAATCGCAACGGTGTTTTCACTTGGAGCGACAGCACTTTGGCCAATGACAAAAGGCTTTACCAAGCTTGTGCCAACAGTGTTGTCACTATTGATGCAAGTGGTATGCCTCATACTGATGAATCGCATTGTCTATTCAGGTGTTGAATTGAGTTTTCTGATACCGCTCAACGGGGCATTTTCTCCGCTTGTAATGATTTTTGTAGGTGTATTTTTATACAAGGAGAAAGCATCATTTGGGAAAATAGCCTTATTGACTGCATCATGCGTGTTGATTGGGTGTGCAAATTTTTTATGACATTAAAATTATGAATGACAAACTTAAAACAACCCACAAAGTATGGCTGATTACGGGAGCCTCGCGTGGTATGGGTCATGCAATCATGGAGGCTGCACTTGCAGATGGAGATTGCGTGGTGGCTGTTTCTCGAAGAGGAGATATCACAACAAATATTGAGGATGCTGCTTCACGACTGTTGCCGTATGCCCTTGATGTGACCAACACTGACCAGTCGGCATTTGACTGTATGGTAGACATGGTCATACAAAAATTTGGGCGTATAGACGTATTGGTAAATAATGCGGGACACGGGCAGTTCACCTACTTCGAGGAATCTGATGAAAATCAGATACGCGATGTGTTTGAAACCAATCTTTTTGGATTGATGCGTGTAACTCGCGCTGTTTTGCCTGTTATGCGCCGACAGCGTTCGGGCCATATTTTCAACGTGTCTTCCGCAGCGGGATATTCGGGAGTCGGACCATCAATATATCATACGAGCAAGTTCGCGGTAACCGGTTTCTCAGAGTCGCTTGCTTTTGAAACGGAGCAATTCGGCATCAAAGTAACGATAGTTGCCCCCGGTTTATTCCGCACGGACTTCATGAATTTTAATTCATCGTATCATATTCCTGCCAATCCCATTGAGGATTATAACACGTTCAGAGAACGTATGAGCGGATTTGTGAAGTATATGAACGGGCGAGAGCCGGGCAATCCCGAAGCATTGGGGAAACTCATTGCGAAAGTCGCGTGTTGTACCAATCCTCCTTTACATCTGCCTATGGGTGCTGATGCAATTGAAACACTGGAAAAGCATCATGCAGCCCAATTAAAGGATGTGGAAACATGGCGTGCTGAAATCTGCGGCACTTCATTTCCTCCCGAAAATACAGATGTCAATACACAGGCATTCTTTCAGTAATCCGATTTTGGCATTAAATATTAGCGTAACCCACAAAGCATAAATGAGAACGAATCATTTTTGATTATAATATTTTATGAATAAAATCCTTATCGTAGATGCTTCCGCATCCGATAGCAGGGTCATGTCAAGTCTGCTTTCGCGGGCTGGATATGACCCCGTTTGTGCGGAGAGCATTGAAGCCGGGAAACAAGAGGCGGTGGAGCTGCCACCCGGTGCGGTCATCGTCACGGCCTTGCGCCTGTATGATGGAACTGCAAGAGAGTTGATAGACTGGTTGAAGACCGAAGGATACAAATTCCCGGTCATTGTCGTGATGGATCTGCTTAATCCTGCCGACCTGCTGGAGGTAATGAGCGGAGGTGGTGCTGTCGATGTGATACAACGTCCGGCCATTGACAAACAACTTGTGGAAACCGTTGGCAAGTATGCCCGACCAGAGCATATCGTGCTGACGCTTGACAACCAGCTGATACCGCGCATCAGTGAGGCATGGAAGAAGGTGGAGGCAAGAATTGACGCGATAGCGGCCACTAATGCCAACGCAATTATTTTCGGCGAATGCGGCACAGGCAAGGAACAGATTGCACGGCAGATATATCAGCGCAGCTCACGCGAACAGAAACCGATAACTGTCGTGGAATCAGGAAGCGCGGCATTCATCGGTGTGCATAGCCCATCATCTGACAGAAGCGAGATGTATAACCGCATCAAGAGCTATTTCTCAAAATCGGCAGGCGGCACAATCATAATAAAGAATGTGCATCTTCTGTCAATAGACAAACAGTCAGTCCTGATGCACATTCTTGAAAACGAACACCCCGATGTGCGTGTGATATGCACAGCCGAGCCGGAGTTGCTGAAGATGGTAGCCAACAAGTCTTTCCGTCCGAACCTGTTTTTCATTTTAAGGCAATCCGACATAGCCGTGCCTGCCTTGAAAGATGATACGGAGGATATTCCTGTTATCGCGGACTACTTTCTGAAACGCTACGCCGCTAAGACCGGCAAACAGCGAAAGAGGCTTGACGCATCCGCAGTCAAGGCATTGAAACTCTATCCGTGGCCCGGCAATCTTCGGGAATTGAAAGATGTTGTTCTTTTCGCCGCCTTCCATGCCAAAGATGAAACAATCTCGGCTGAGGATATAAACTTCAATCTCTCTGAGCCTGAAACCGTCGATGAATTGAACCGCAAGAATCCACGGCAGGAGAAGGAAAATATCATCAAGGCATACCAGCGTGCAGATTCATGGACAGGAGCGGCGAAACTGCTCGGCATCTCCGAAAGGGCTCTCCTTGAACTCCGTAAGAAGCTGGGAATTGACAAGAACGGCCAACCGCTCCCTTGAAATATCGCTAAAAATGCGTAACTTTGCAGCGCAAAATAGCAAAGATACCGTCTGAAGAGTCAGACGGATACAACAATATAGGATAACATAACTTCCGCATAAATTCTATTGTAAATCTGGACCATTTATAAAAGACGAATTTGGCGTGATGCTTATGCTATGCTCTCAGCATAGCGTGCATACACACTATATCGTCTTAGGCAGTCCAGAGCCATCAATAGAGATAGCGTGAATTGCACGCTATTTTTTGTCTTTTGAAATACACATTTTTTCTTTTCTTAATCTATATTTCAGTCATTAGAAATGTTGTATTGAATAAAATACACACTTTTTTATTCAACACAATGATTTGATTGAATAAAAAGAGCTATATTTGCAGTCTAATATAGCGACAATGAAAAATATAATCTTTAATCAGAAGGCAGAGCGTGATGAGCTGATGGCACGTCCATATCAGCAGCGGCATACTAAGTACAATGTTGATGAATTACTCGCCAATCCGCTTATCAAACTTATTACCGGACCTCGGCGTGTCGGCAAGTCTGTGTTTGCGCTGTTGATGCTGCAAGGCAAAAACTTTGCATATCTGAATTTTGATGACAGCCAATTATTAGACAATTGGAATGAGGATTTGGTAATGGCCGTTCTTGATGACGTATATCCCGGTTACGATTATTTGTTGCTTGACGAAGTCCAAAATCTTCCTGATTGGGATTTGTGGGTAGGCAAGTTGTACCGTCGAGGAAAGGACCTTATTATCACCGGCAGCAATGCAAAGATGCTGAGCAGTGAGATGGCAACTGCACTTACAGGACGTTATCTTCAAATTGAAATGTTCCCGTTCAGCCTTGACGAGGCTATGCGCTGGAATGACATAGACATCAGCAATCCGAGAGAAGAACAGGCTACAAAGGCTGTGGCATTGGTAGATGATTATATGCGTAATGGCGGTTATCCTGAAACCATAAAGGCGAGGAATATAACAAAGAGTTACCTTTCGACTCTGTTTGACTCTATTTTGCTGAAAGATGTTGCGAAGCGTCATAAAGTAAGGAATACATCAGACTTGTATAATCTTGCATCCTATCTGCTCGCCAATTTCTGCAATCCGATATCTGCCAATGATCTCGCATCAGAATTAGGGTTGTCAAGCGTGGCTACAACAAAGAAGTTCTGTGACTATCTTGCAGAGCCGTATCTGTTTTTCTATCTTCCGCGTTTCAACAACAAACTGAAATTGATGAATAAAGCTCCGCGCAAGGTCTATGTCGTGGATAATGGATTTGTGCAGAGTACGGCTTTCAATCTAAGTGAAAACCTCGGAAGACTATTGGAAAACCAAGTGTTTGTCGAACTGTTGCGCCGTGGATATGAGCCGGGCAACACTTTGTTCTACTACCGCACCCGTAACGATAAAGAGATTGACTTCGTTACTCGCCGAGGTACAAAAGTCGAGCAACTGATCCAAGTATGTTACGATATGACCTCCGAGAAAACCCGCAAACGCGAACTCGATGCCCTCGTCGAAGCCGCCGATGAACTCCACTGCGACAACCTCCTCGTCATCACTAATGACCAAGCGGAGCAAATCGAGTGGAAAAGTAAATTGATTAAAATTATTCCAGTTTATAGAATTTGAAGATTGATGCAAAAGAAAGAAAAGATAGATGTCTATTTTAGAATGAACAACAGGTACTACCTTTTATTTAGTGTGATTCAAATGAAAGGAAATGGAGTTGTTGATCTTAAAATCACTGATTTTTATAATGGATTTGTGATAGAAACTCCAGATAAGTCCCATGAAGATGGATGTTTGACAGAGCAGGAGATGGATAAAGCTAATTTTATATATAACGCTGAAATATCCTATCATGCAGACGGTTCTTTTCTGCGAAAAAATAAAGATTATAGTACCCCCAAATATTATAATCCATATGGAGAGGGTGTCAGATGGACTCCAACTGATAGTATTGCAGACTTTCAGCCAATTATGAATATAGCAATTAGGCGAATGGAGATTTACAATAAAAGTATTTCAATCATTCCTGAAGACACTGCAAAACGTAAGTCACATATTTGTTTATGTGATGAATTGTTTGACTTGAAAGGAAGTTATTACCTTGTATTGTTTATTAGAAATAAGTCTTTGCCGTTCTGTTTGTGTGGCAATAGTCAGAACTATAGCAATAAAATAGCTGAGTTAAATAATGAATTAGATTTGTGTATATTTATACAGCGGCATTCTTTTCCGCATCCAAGTCCCTACTATTCTAAATATTTTAAGGGATGGATAACTCCATATGCACAGAACTCAATAAACTTCTGTAATAAAGACAGTGCTAAAGATGAAATGATGGATAAATTGGGCAAAACGATGTTTGACCCTCAGTTTTATGCTTTTCTCCAGATGTTAAATGATGGGGAGTATTATTATTTTTCTGAAAACAAATTGAAAGTTATTGATGAAATTGATCAATTTTTTCATGGCTTTGAAAATCGAAGAAGTCTTCCTAAACCATTATTTATTAGAGTAGTTTTTCAATTATTGGGAAAGGAGATTGATTCATTTAATGCGTTAGTGGCAACAGAAAAAGCCCTACTGTTGTCCCAAATTGACACCCATATCAAACAAATAATAAAGAATTCAAATAATAAAGAATTCGAATAAACCATCCAATTAGAATCCATAAAACATTGTGGAATTAAAGAAAGTTTCGTACCTTTGTAATACCCCGATGGCATAATTGGGAAGAACATTGAAATAGTGCCGTGTGCAATTCGTGAACAACGGATGGCGTGGCATTACAACAATCTGAATGCTACTTAGTTAAAGCGATAATCCGCAGCCCCAGGCGGATCACCAGAAAATCAAGCGGTTATCTAAATCAGATAATCGCTTTTTTCTTTCCATATACTACCTTTTGGCGCATTTGTGTAAACCAGTGTGTAAACCGGAAAACCGAATGAGCGAAACAATTAAGGTACTGTGTTATAAATCAAAAACTCTTAGTAATGGAGAACATCCTCTGATGTTATGCGTCTGCAAAGACCGCAAAAGAAAGTTTCAAAGCCTTGGCATATCCATAAAAGCGGAATTATGGGACTTCAAGACAAACCAGCCAAAAGCTAAATGTCCGAACCGTGAGAGAATCATTCTCATTATAAACGAGAAGATTAACGAAATACAGAAAGCCGCATTGGATAAAAGGATAGCAGGCAAAGACTTTACGGCTACTACTCTCATTGAATCCACCAATAACAATGTCAGCTGCAAAACGGTGGGCGAATACTATCTGACCTATATTCAAAACTTGCGGAAAGAGAACAGAATCAGATACGCAGGAATGTTCGAGGTCTCCTATTCGTCCTTTATAAAGTTCAACAAGCGTCTTGATATTCCATTTTCTGATATAGATGTCGCTTGGTTGAAGCGGTATGAGAAATGGATGAAAGAGCAGAATCTTTCAGTAAGCACCATAAGCACACGAATCAGACACCTGCGAGCCGTCTTTAACTTGGCGATAACAGAGCATTCTATAAAAAGCGATTGTTATCCGTTCCACTCCTACAAAGTCTCAAAGTTGAACAGGCAGACCGCTAAAAGAGCATTGACTAAGCAAGACATACTGAAAGTCATGCAGTACAAAGGGACTTCCCCTATGGAATGCCTTGCTATTGACATATTTATATTCTCTTATCTAAATGCTGGCATTAATTTTATTGACATAGCCAAATTGAAACACTCCAATATAATAGAGAACCACCTCACCTATAACAGAGAAAAGACAAAGAAACTGATAAGCATACCCCTGCAAACGGAAGCATGGGAGATAATAGCCAAATACAAGAATGTGAAATCGCCGTACCTGTTTCCTATACTCTCACCGTTCCACAAGACAGAGGTACAGGTTGCCAACAGGCTACATAAAGTCTTGGCAAAGGTAAACAAGCATCTGAAAGAGATAGGCGAAAAGTTAGAGCTACCTATACCGCTTACGACATACATAGCAAGACATAGCAAGTTTTCTTTTTTGCTAAAATTCAAGCACTTGCAAAATATTTCAGCTTAATAGGTAACGATGTGGAAACCAGCGAAATTCTGTGTTTCACCTCGTTTTGCAGTAATTCAAAAGAACGCTTTTCCTAAATGCAAAGATAATATTATTTTTTGAATAATAAACCTTTGCAGATAGTCAAATTCAACAAAATCGGCTATGGTTGCCTGAATTTATATTTAAGTCCATACTCTTCAAGTTTGCCGTATAGAGTTGTTCTGCTTATTCCCAACAGCTCGGCGGCGGCACACCGATTGCCGTTTGTCTGTTTCAACGCACGCATTATCCGCTCCTTATCCTCCGCGTCATTACGCAGGGCGAAGCTGACGGGTGAGGTCGGCTTCGGCACGGCAAGTTCAAGATGTTCTTTCGTGATAACTCCTTCATGAGCCTGCAACACGGCTCCCATGATTTTCTGCCGAAGCTCCCGCACGTTGCCCGGCCATGCGTGGGTCAGCAACGCTTTTCGGGCTTCGGGACAGAAGCCACTTACACTGCACTCCAGTTCCTTGTTGGCTACCTCACGGAAAAACTCCGCCAGCGGCATGATGTCCTCCTGACAGTCACGCAACGGCGGAACGGTTATCTCGAAATCACGCAAGCGGTAGAGTAAATCCTGCCGGAAACGCTTTTCGCTCACTGCCGCCTCCAGATCCTCGTTGGTGGCGGCGATGATGCGGACATTGAAACTTCTGTCAGATTTGTCACCGACAGGGCGATAACGCCTTTCCTGTATGGCACGGAGCAACATCTGCTGGGTTTCCAACGCAAGGTTGCCCACTTCATCTAAAAATAGCGTACCTCCTTCCGCCTCGTGGAAGTATCCTTTCTTGGTGCTATCTGCACCTGTAAACGCTCCTTTGACGTGTCCGAAGAAAGCCGATGGCGCAAGTTCTCTGGAGAGTGACCCGCAGTCCACCGCCACGAATGGTTTGCCAGCCCGTTTGCTTTTTTCGTGCAGGTGGTGGGCGATATGCTCCTTGCCCGTGCCGTTCTCCCCGAATATCATCACGCTCATGTCGGTGGCGGCTACCAGCCTTATCCGATGCATGATTTTCTGAAAGGCGGAACCTTCACGGGCGAATACGGGCATCCGGCTGTGTCCAGACTGACGCTCCTTTTGTATGGAGCGGACAAGGGGTACGAGTTTGTCCTCAATCAGTTTTTTAGGTATATAGTCTATCGAACCGAGTTTCATGCTTTCCACGGCGGTATGCACTTCGGCGTAGTCGGTCATGATGATGAACGGCTGCATCCTGCCCTCCTTGCGCATCCAGCGCAACAGGTCTATTCCATTGCCATCGGGCAAACGTAGATCCGAAACAACTATATCATCATCCGTCGCCTGTTGCAGATGTTTCTTCGCTGTCGAGAGGTGGTAAGCCTGTACGGTATCGTATCCTTCCCGTGCCAGCATATTGCAGATATACTCGCAATACACGATGTTGTCTTCCACAACGATTATTCTTGTCTTATCCATTTTCGTATTTTCTCCTTTCTTCTTTTGCTTGTTGAACTATCTCCGCACCTCTATCAAGCACAGAATTAACCGCTTGCTGAATGGTGTTATCATCTGGCGTTACCCCATTGTGAAGCACTCTATAAAGCACCCTTAACGGTTGGTCGGCGCGAAGTATCTCCCACGAACTGCGCAGATGGTGTGTCAGGGCATCCAGTTTTTGCAGGTCTTTCTCTTTTGCTGCATCACGAACCGCCTGCATTTCTTTCTCGGTTTCCGTTATCAACTTTTCCAACATGATGGCTTCATTGCCGTAGGATAATAAAGCAGAAAAATCAATCTTTTCATTGGGAGTTGTTTTTATGGCGCATCTGTCGGAAACCTCCATCAGTTCCAATATGGAAAACGGCTTGAACAGGCATCCGGCAAAGCCACGTTCCAAAAGTTCTTCCGCATCGCAACTGCCCGAAGCGGTTGCCACAACCACGGGGATTGTCTGTGAATTGCCTATGTTGGACGAGCGCAAAAGTTCCAGCAACTCGAAACCGTTTATACCGGGCATATTCAAATCCGTCAGCAACAAGTTGTATTCTTTCCGGCGTATCATTTCCATCAGTTCCGCCGCATCGGTGCAGGTATCGCAGTGTATTCCCTCCTGTGCGTACATCTCTTTCAGCATCAGGAGCAGCACCTTGTCATTGTCGATGGCGGCAATATTGAGGTTTCTATCCTTTTGGCGAATATAGGTTTGTATTGATTGGTCTTGAACTTCCTCGGCAATCTGCATAGGAATTTTCACCGTGAAACGGCTTCCTTTCCATTTCTCGCTTTCCAGTCGTATTGTTCCGTGGAGCATTGTCACGATGTTATGCACGATGGCAAGCCCAAGTCCGAAGCCGTCTTTTGCGGCGGCATTTGAAAGGCGTTCAAACGCACCGAACACTTGTTGCTGTTCCTCTTTTGTCATGCCCGTACCCGTATCCTCAACGACAAGGGTCAAAATTCCGTTATTGTAGTCTGTTGCAAGTGATACACCACCTTCCTCCGTGAACTTAATAGCGTTTGACAGCAGGTTGTTCCCAATTTGGATTATCCGCTCCTTGTCGGTCAGTACAACAGCATCGCTTACATTTCTCACGGTCAAGGAAAGTCCTTTGTTCAGGGCTATAGGCATAAACTCCGTTTCAAGGGTATGTGTGATTGCTGAAATGCGGCAGGGTAACAGTTTAGGCTGTTCCTTGCCGTTGTCCAAACGGAAGAAGTCAAGCAGTGTGTTGAGCATATTCCGCATACGCCCGGATGATTGCTGTATGCTTTGGATGTATTGTCCGTTATTACCACTATTGCACTCTTTCTGCAACAGCTCGGTATAACCTGTTATTGCCGTCAGCGGTGTACGCAATTCATGGGTGATTGTATGTACCGCTTTCTTTCTTGAAGCTATCAATGCCTCGTTCCATTGTACGGATTGTTCCAATTGCCATATCAAATCCGTTGTCTTTCGTTTGTATCGTTTGATTCTCTTTGCATCACGATATATGATGATGTAGGAAATTAACAACAGCAAAAGAACAAATCCCATCAGACCGCCTACTTGCATGAATGACTTTTCACGCATAGCGATTATTTCGTCTTCCCGTCCTTGCAGGTCGGCTTGTACCTTGTTTTCTATTTGACAGATTAGCCCCTTCAACTGCCTGTTAAAATCTGCATTGCGGGCTGCAAGACTGTCGGCTTGTTCCGACAATCTGCGGCTTTGCTCTTTCTGTTCGCTGACCATGCTTCTATTGGGTGAACGAAGCGTCGTCGTTGTTGTCGTTGGCTTCGTTTCCTCTTTTTTGCCGAAGATGCCCAAGAAACCTTTACGCTTGGGTTTCTTGGGCTGTTCCTGCACAATCTTCTGCACAATAACCGGTGCTTGACTGGCTATCTTCCTGTTGATGGATTGTTGCTCATCTATTAACCGGACTATCTGGAACATCTGTCGTTCCTTATCCTCTAAAAGATAGCGTACACTATCAACACGCTCAATTGGATAAGTTACATTGAAACCGCATAATATGCTGTCCAATGCTATACGTTGGGCATGATAATTCTCCAAATCCGTTTCATTCCAATCCAATACAGTTTCTCCTAACAAAGAAAACTCTATCAACCGGATATGAATACTGTTCACCTCTTTCCTGAACTCATCTATCTGTTGATTGCCAACCTCCAATGCTTCCACCTCCTGCCATTCATTATGCCAAGTGTAAGCTATTCCACCTATTAGCAATGCTATTAACAGATAACCAGATGTAACTATTTTCCAATGATATTTCATTACTGTGTATTTCCAACTTCTGCTCTATCTAAATGTCGAAGATAACCAATTGGGTAAAACCAATATTGATAAGTTGAATCAAAAAATAGTATTACCATATTTACTATCCGTTCTTTATTCGATTATAATTAACAAGCAATACCTCCATCTTACATAGTTACAAGTACCGAATGGAGGATAACAATTCCTATTAAAATAACGCTACAATGTTTAACTTGTCAAAAATAGTAACAGTGCATAATTTTAGTTGATAAGGGATATATGTATATTATACATATTGATTCTAATTTCGTAAATACTGGAAAATTATAAGGTTAAGATAGAAGAAAACTCTTCTATACATTTACTTACTTCAAACTCTATGATTTGATATTTTGCTATTTGATGAATGAAAAACGGATCTTGTGAAATGATATTTTCGACATCTTGTTTATTAGATGCTTTGCACAAAATTACGCCACCTATTCTAGGATTTTGTCTGCCAGAAGCAATAAAATCTCCTGTCTCATAAAATTTATCCAAATATTCTTTGTGAACATCTAGATATTTATCAACCTTATTTAGTGCTTTCTTATAAGTAAGTATCAATATAAACATAACTTAAATTTTATAAATGAAACATTTTATTTATATTCTCTTGAATGTTCCGCAAAATTATAATACCTTTGATATAAAATTAAACCTAAAATAATACTTTATAGGTATGAATAGCAATAATCTATTATATTTTAGCGTGTTAGCAAAAGAGTTGCACTTTGGAAAAGCTGCACAAAAGTTACATATAACTCAACCGCCGCTAAGTAGAGCCATAAAACAATTGGAAGAGGAGCTGGGAGTAAGTTTACTTGAACGTAATCAACGTACTGTTACACTGACTACTGCAGGAGAATATCTAAAAAGGAAAGCTGATTTAATTTTACAAAATATAACGGCAGCAGAAAAAGAAGTAAAACGAATAGCAAAAGGAGAAATCGGAGACTTGCGTATTACTTATGTAGGCTCAGTACTACATTCCATATTACCACCGTTGAGAAGTTTTACTCGCTTATATCCAAATGTACATTTACATCTATCGCAATATACTGTATATGACCAACTCAAAATGCTAAAAAATGAAGATACTGATATTGCTTTCCTACGTACTCCAATACATGCAAAAGGATTACATTTACGTGAAATTTATACTGAAAATTTTGTTCTAGTTACCTCAAAGACACAGCCAATTATATCCCTAAATGAGAATAAAGCATTGTTTTTGTTGTCAAAACTTCCTTTCATTTTCTTTCCTCAATATTTGGCAAGTGGGTTATATGAGCAGATAATAACAATTTGCAATACAATTGGATTTTCTCCTCTTATTGCACATGAAGTATCTGAATTAGATTGCATTGTGCGTATGGTCGAAGATGATATGGGAATAGCAATATTACCTAAATCGGCTTTATTGGGAGTAGAAAATAGGGTTCGTTTATATGAATTGGACTTTATAAAAGTACATTCAACCATATCTATATGTCATCGTTGTGAATACACCAATCCTGTTCTTCAATCATTTATTAATTTTATAGTACAAAATAAATCTCACTGAGGTCGTAGTTGATTAATCTTGAAAAGACAGAGTATGCATAACCATACCCTGTCTTTCAAATTAGAGTTTCACACCACTACTCACAATTATAGAGTTTTCAGACATACATCGGCTTTACAACATAGACGTGATTACGAATAAATTTCTTTGATTTGTTGTTTTGGCAATTTTCGGCATTCATTTCCTTTTTTCATTATTATCTATTTGTCCGATTTCCAGCACTACGTCCACTTATCAATAATTCATTGAGGATGGAATTGCAGGCTCTATCTTTGTTGCCACTTAGCCTCCATCTCCCTCGAAAGTTCCACAATCTCCCGGCTCAGCTTCACAAGGTCGATGGTGCACTTCTCCAGCTTGTAGAGCAACGCCATCGCCTTCTTCTCCGAAAAGTGGATGCGCAACTCTTTCACAACCTGATTGTAGTTCGTGCCTATGCAGCGGAACTGGGCGTGGAAGTCCGACAGTTTGGTGTAATAGTCCACCAGCGTCTTGTCCACCTTCAGCACCTTGAACTTCTGTCCGAAGAAGTGCGCCTTGAGAAAGACGGCTTTCGCGTACACGTTAGATTCCTCGTACATCGTCAGGAACCTGTTCCATTCCACATCATCGAAGCGCACCATCACGCAGTGCGTCTTCGGGTTCAATTTGGGATTTCTCCCGTACTTGCTCTTCTTTTTCATTCTTCTTATTCTTTCAATTTTATGGCTTGTCCATTGCTTAATCTTTGATTAATGAACCCCGAAATTATCCGACTGCGGAGGATAATTCTGCCCACGGCGGTGAAGGCATTTTCAGTTACTTAGAATTATTCGGGTAACTGAAAATATATCTTGCTGTGTCTTTGAAGACACAAAAATCCTCCGTCTGTCGGATTGAGGGATACCTTTCAGGACTCCGGCTGCGCCGCCATCAACGCCTCCTATTGTCTGGGAGTAAAGTTAAATCATTAATACAGTATTGAACAGGCACTTAACCCAGTCAATGAGTGCCAATCTGCGCAACGTACTGCCACTTGCCGGAGAAGTTATACAAGTTCCAATACATCGTTGTTTATTTGCAGCATAATTCAAAAAACTAACGATTTAAAGATATGAGAAACGGAATATTAAAATACCCCGAAAACTGCTTCATCGGACACTTGCCGAAGCGGATACCCGAACCGTCGGAAACCCGGTTATCCGACAATTCGGTGACGTATAGATTCAATGACTTCATGACGCAATGTCGTCATTCATTGCTTATCTGTAACATTGATTCGGCACTGAACCTTATAGGAGGTAATCTGCCTATATGTGTAATTATGGAAACGAAAAATCATCAATCATTAAAAAAGAAAGACTATATGGAAATCGTATCAATCGAGAGAAAGACCTTCGAGGAACTGGTCGCCAAGTTCGACCGCTTTGTCAGCCGGATGGATGCCATCTGCCATCGGCACGGCGAAAAGAAAATGAGCGAGTGGATGGACAATCAGGACGTGTGCCGGATGCTCAACATCAGCCCACGCACGTTGCAGACGCTTCGGGACAACGGAACTTTGGCATACAGCCAAATCAACCACAAGACCTATTACCGTCCCGAAGACGTGCAGCGTATCATCTCCATTGTGGAGGACAGGCGAAAGGAAGCAAAGTTCAGAGGAAAAACAATCTGAGAACTAAGTAGAGTGATAACAATAATACCCACTAAATCCAGAGTAATATGAACAAACTGATTAACAAAGACAACGAGTGGATAATCCACTTCATAGGCAGCCTCGACCGCCTGCTGGACAACGTTGAGCATCTGACCGCCAACTACCGCCCGACACTGAACGGGGAGCGTTTCTTCACAGACAAGGAGGTGTCGGCACGGTTGAAGGTGAGTCGCCGGACGCTTCAGGACTACCGTAACGAGGGGCGTATAGCCTACATTCAGTTGGGCGGTAAAATCCTCTATCGTGAATCCGACATCGAAAGGATGCTGGCTGACAGCTACCGCTCTGCTTACCAACTGACGGCAACCTGATTTCCCGTCAGTCGCTTGTTTCCGTTGCCGGATGCCTTTCAAGCGTGTGGCTGGCAGTGGCAAGATTTTCGGGCGGAATACGCTCAACCCCGTTTGAGGAAGATTCTGCCCGAAACGGCTTTTGCCGCTCGACCTTGCCAATGCCGTCAAAGCCACACGCTACCTTTGCATACGAGCATCGGGAACGGGTGGCTGACGGGATGAACCTCAACTATACCATAGGTTGCCGCCCTTGCCATAGGAAACAAACAATGTGACCGGGCTTCCTTTCTTGGTGGTGCAGATTTCATTTATTACGAACCGTCTGAACAAAAGGGTCCCTTTGCTACATATTTTGAAAGCGATGGCTATAATCATTTCAAGGTCATACACATCATAGCTGATGCCGTCAAGCTGCTTGATGTATTTCATCGTATCAGCCTCGCTTAACTCCTTGTTTTTGTAGATTGCCCGTATCGCCTTACGGATGTCGCACGAGAATACCCCGAACAGGTCGGCTATCTCAAACTTGGTCATCCACACGGGAGCGGTTGGGATTGTAATTGCGCCTGTTTCACTGATTGTTATTATTCCTCTGTTCATAATTCCCTTATCTTATGATGATTATTTATGATTTTTTCTTTTCGCCAGCCGATATTATCTTTCTTCGTTCCATCAGTTTGTCCATATCTTCCGAGATTTTATCGTCAGTAACTCTGGCATAGCCTTGTGTCGTTCGGATATTCGTATGCCCCATCATCTTGCTGATACTCTCTATCGGCACACCTGCTGATAACGTCAAAGTTCCGAACGAATGGCGGCTCGCATGGTAGCTGAGGTTTTCTTTGACGCCTGCCACAATGCCAATTTCGTGGATGCAGTACCACAGCATATCACGTTTAGGCAAAGGGAATATCGGACTGTTATCATCAGTAGTATTATACAGTGATAAAATTTGCTCTGCCACTGGGTGGAGTGGTATAAAGGACTCTACGTCTGTCTTTTTCCTGTTGATACGGATGAAACGTCTTCCGTCCGCTGTCATTCCGATATGTGAGGGATAAAGCCTTTTCACATCGACATACGATAACCCGGAAAAACAGGAAAAGATGAACGCCCTTCGTGTAAGTTCCTGCAACCTTTCCGGCATGGGCTGTTCCATAATCCGTTGCAGTTCGGCTCTGCTTATGTGTCTTAGCTTGTAGTCTGGCTTCTTTTCATAAGGGACATCCGAAAGCGGATTGAAACGGATAACTTCTCTGTCAACGGCAATATAGATAAGCCTGTTCAGCCATGTAAGGCAGTGGTTGATATGTCCGGCTCCGCAACCTTTGGCTTTCAGGTATAGTTTATAGTCCCAGCCGAAATCTTCGGTGATATCCTCGAAAGCGATGTCACGCCTGTTCAATGACAGGAGGTATTCGTGAAGGTATGCCTGTGAGGATCTGGACTGGCGATAGGAAGAAGTGGAGTTTATCACTTCGGAGCGTATTCTGAGCCTTTCCTGTTCTTCCTCTCCGGTTTTAAGCAGTGTGACCGGTATGTCTGCTACACGGGTGATTTCATTCTTCAGTATCTCCGCTGTAACCATTCCGGTTTCCTTCAGCAGATTGGCATAGAATGTTTCTATCTTGGTGCGCAATTCTCCAAGAAGGTTGTTTGTCCTTATATTTTTCACCTCTCCTGTCTTGGCTTTCCAATCTTCGGGGATGCAATAATAGCCTGTTGAAAACACGCTGTTTTTGCCGTCAACCGTGATACGGCACATAATGGCGGTGGTTCCGTCAGCTTTGACCTTGCTGCGGTTAATGTAGTATAGTATTGAAAATGTACTTCGCATAATTATCTTGTTTTAATGTGATTAAAGGATGAGTTTCAGATCCTTTGTCGCCTCGATGTATTTGTCCATATCCTCAAAGAGTTTCTTCGGGGTCACACGGGCATATACTTGGGTAGTCCTTATATCTGCGTGTCCCAGCATCTTGCTGACTGTCTCTATAGGAACACCGTTTTCGAGTGTCATCAGGGTCGAGAACGAGTGCCGTCCCATATGGTAGGATAACCGCCCTTTGATTCCGACTTTCATCTTGATGCTTGTCAGACACCATTTCAGGGCTTGATAAGGAATGACGGGGAACAGGGTGGCTCGCGTATCGTCACGGTATTTCTCTATGAGGGCTATTGCCTCAGGCAACAGTTTAACCCGGCTTAACTGCCCGTTCTTGCCCCTGCGGTATTTCAGCCATAAAGCCCCGTTATCATCCTTTGAGAGGTTGTCGGAAGTGATGGCGACCACATCCACATAAGAGGTTCCGGCATAACAGGCGAAAAGGAACAAGTCCCTGACTATGGAATGTTCCGGGCGGCATCCGGTAAGCTCGATGTCCCGTATCTTCTCAAAATCTTCCCTGCACAACGCTCTCGGCGGTGTCTCTTTCTGTTTGGGTAATTTGTAATGTTCAAAATACAACTTGTCCGAGTATCCTTCCTTGAATGCGATACGGCAAATCTTTTTCAGGATAGCCAGATAGTGGCGTACCGTCTGGACTCCCAATCCTCTTTCAATGACGATATACTCCTGAAATTCCCGTATGAACAGTTCGTTGAGCTGGCAGAAGGCAAGGTCGGACACCTTGAACTTGCTTTTGACGAAATCAGCAAGACGGCTACGGGTATAAAGATAGTTCGGGAGTGTGCGGTGGGACACGTCTATTCCCACACGCGCCCTGATTTCCTCGATATGCCTGTCAAAGAGTTTGAACAAGGTCATCTGGGTGTCCATACTGCCTTGAAACGTATCCTTGACCGCCATAGCATCAAACTCCTGCTTACGTTCCAGCAAAGCATCAAATGCCGAATTGACGGCAAGCAACAGTTTTTCAATTTTGGCATTGGTTTCCACCGCCTCCTTGCTCTTGCCGTTCAGACGGCTTTCACGGGGATTCCACAGTTCGGGAGGGCATGACAGCTTACAACTGAATTGCGCCATCGTGCGGTTCACCGTGATGCGTCCCATGATGGGAGCCTTGCCCGACTTGTCCAGTCCGCTCTTTTTGAGGTAGAGCAGCACCTTGAATTTTTCTACTTTCATACGCTTATATTTTAAGTGCAAATTTACTTGCCATATAAGCGTCCCTTGATACGCAAAACACTGTGTATTAACGCAAACAAAACGGTGAGGATTTCTTTTCATCGCTTGCCGTTACCTATTCCCGTTTCGGTAACTGCCCGACTAACGATTTGGTAACTGAACAACCTCAATATTCTGTTGTAGTTTGCATTTTCTCAACTTCGCAAAATGCCGAAATATCGCTTATTCCTAACGGTTTACATTTTATCTTTACCTATCCACAGTCGCTTGCTTTGGCTATTCTGTTGCACACGGCCCGCCACAGCTTTGCCTGCACAGTGGCACTCAGACAAGGTATTCCCAAAGAGGTATTGCAAATCATGATGGGGCATACTTCTATCAAAACCACTGAAATCTATGCGAAGCTGCCCATGCAAGTGGTTTCGCAGCAACTGGATAAAAAGTTATTCCTTACGTGGAAGTAATGGAATTAGTACAAAAGGGGATTCATGTAAGATTGTAATCGTGTATAGGTATAAGAATAAAAGCTATGTATCAAATTATCAACTATTTAATTTTTATTTCCCTCTACATATACATATATTAAATCATTATTGGAGCTAAAACATGATAAAAACCTATCTTTGAAAAGAAGTAACAAATTAGCCCCCCTATAATGATATCCCTATGGGGGACTGATTTGTTACTAAGAATTCATATTGACGGTTCAAATTTAGTCCGTATAAAAGAGACTATAAAAACATAAAAGCGGATATAAGTAGATTGATTATTGATACTATCCCCAATATCCAACACCATAAATTTAGTGTAGAAGTCTTTTTTTCTAACATTTTTTTTCTTCGTATAGCCTTTTCTCTGAATCTATACGAACTTTATCCACAAGCGATTCTGTATAAACCATCGCATCAGAAGCAGAACCTATTTTATCGTAAGTGTTATTTGTTCGTTCAATTTCTTCATTAATTTTGATGTTATAATATAATTTCATTTCATGCAGAAATTCAAATTTTGCAGAGTTGGTTTGTGTATTTATCTGTTTGAGTAAAAGATCATGGCTTTCTTGCATTTTTGTGATTAGTCCTGTTAAACTTAATTCATTTGATTGGGCATTTTCTGTTCCTTTTATAGATAGAATTTCTTTCTCTAATAACTTACATCTATTTGAAAGCTTTTCTACCTTATTAAATAAATCTTCTTGGGCTTTCAACTGTTGCACAACACCTAATAAGGATTCTTTAGCCCTTTGGCTTATTTTATGTTTAGAAGCGTCCTTCAAACCGGATGTGATTGTGTCTATGACCACCCTTGTAGTAGCAATATTTGCGACACCTAATCCAAAAAGATATTTTGTTGCATCTGTAATATTTGTTAAATTGTCAAACATTACTTTTTGAGCGTCTGCTATATTTTGAATACCAACAGCCAACTCGAGACCAGAATTTTGTAGAGCTTCAATCGCTTCTTTCTTGTCTTTACCGGTTAAACTCCAACCTGCACTTTTTTTACTTGCAGCGTCAGCACTATCCTTAGCATTTCTAGCTGCTTCTAAAGCTTTTTCTACATTTTCAGCTGATTGGCTTATTGTTTCGATTTTTGAAAGAACAGTAGGAGCTAAATTTGCAGGAACCAACTGAATATTGTTATTTATATTATTATCCATTAGTTGAGTATATCTTTAATTTCGTCTATTAGGTCAGGATTATTTTTTTCGATGTTTTCTTCATTATTTGATATAGAATTCAAGTCCTCAGATATAGAATCCCAAGAAGTTGTAAAATATGATATAGATTGTTTAGCAATTGCAGTTGTTTCCTGTACGGCTATACTTGCGTCTTTTGCAGATATCCACATATCAGCATTTTTATACATCATCTTGGCATTGTAAAGCTCTATTTGCTGCTGGTATAACAATTGTCGTTCTCGGTCTTTTTTTTGTTTTTTAAATTCCATTTTAGTGTCTGTCCAAACAGCAATAGCAAAACGTCCAATGCCTACAAAATTTATATGCAATATAAAATTAGAAGCAAATACTGCTGGTTCACCTCCAGATTTCATACCTGAGCGAATAGCTGCATCTGCCATATCAACTGCCATAAAAGTACCTGATGCTATTGTTAGCATTCTATTGATTGTGCGATTATTAACCGGTATAACATTTTTCCAATTAACATCTGCCCATTTTTCACATTTTTGTTTTTCAATGATTAGTCTACGTACAAAATAGAAAGTTCTGACAATAATCTCATTCAGAATAATAGGAATTGCCTGTTTTCCAAGATATTCAACGACTGCAACCTCTGCTCTCATATCAAACTTGTCTTTTGAATAAATATCACTGACAATTCCTGATAAAGAAGTCATATTTAATGGGGGAATAGAAGCTATTTCTTTCAACAAAGAAAGAAATAAACCAGGCACCCCCATTCCTTCTCCAGCAGTATTCTTGGAGCCTGCCATATCGCTTGCTAAATGCCCGAACCAATTATAAGCAATTAGCACAACCTCAATTACCGCAGGAGATGCAGCTAATGCAAGAACCAATTTCTTTATTGGTTTTGGTAATTTGCTGTAATTATCTGAATTTTTAGATTTTGCCAAATGAATGAGCCACAATAATATACCCGAGATTATGATGGGAAGCCAAATTTTAAGCCATTGTTTAGGACTTGTATCTATTGTTTGGAAATGCCAATTTCCCTTTTTGTCTACAAATATACCTAGCCGCAGAAAAGATACAATAATTGCTGCAAGTAACCCAATAGGAGTAGGGTGATGCGCAATATCTTCAAGATGATGAAGTCTGGAACTGCTAATTCCAGTTGCTTTCCAAATGTTATCTTGATCAACATGGAATTTGCCTTCTAAAAAACTAATAGCACCTTTTAATCGCCCATCGCCACTATAACCATTCTTTTTTGCATAAGCTTCGATAAACTTATTTATATGTTTATGGCTGTCAGCTTTAAATTCCGCAAAATTAAACTCTCCAACAAAAAAAGAATCAATAAGAGCACATAAAACTCCACTACTAACCGCAACAAGATTATCAAATCCGTCTGTATGATTTGTTAGTTTGTCAATATCCTTATTGATTTATCAATCAAATTTTGCACATTAGAAATTCGACTATTGATATCAGAGAGACTTTCTTCAATTATAGCCCGTTGGTTACTTAATTTTTCATCAATAAGAGAAACTACAGAATATTCCACCTGCGTTTCGTCACTATCTAATTTAAAATTGATAAGATCTTTCATTTATAGTATACATTTTGAAATATGTTACAGTATATTTATTGCAAAATTAATCATTTAATTGGATTGTTGAATCTTGTATAACTAAAATTACAGCTTGAATCCTCTACTTTTCCTCGATTCTTTTGCTTTATTGCGTAAAACTTGCTGTAATCTCTCCATTTGCTCTTTGAACCATTCACCTATCGGCTGCTTGTTTATGGTCAATACAAGTTTGTCTTCATCGGTCGGATTCCTCTCCACCTTGAAGATGCCATTTCTGACTTCAAACATTCTCCTATGTCCCTCGGAATAAACATTTCCATTGCAGTGGATGGCTTCTTTCTTTACCAAAAGGCAATCCACCGTATCCTTGTTTAGCCCAATGGTTGTGCATAGTTTTTCCATACTCAATATTTCTTTGAACATAGGAAACCATTTGAATGCCTTTTCAAGCAGAGTATTCAGTCGTGATATTTCCTGGTCTTTGGCTTCGAGTTCTTGGCTGTGTATTCTATGATGATTGTGTATCTGCTTGTTATGGAGTTCTTGCATCCGTTGGATTTGAATGTTTAGTTTATCAATACTTTTGTCACGAGTAGCTATCTCCTGATACAACTCTTTAATGCTATGTTCCAGCTCTTTCAATTTTCCACTTCCGAAAAGAGAACCAACACCGCTTGCTATAGCAGTAGCAACATTAGTGGCGGCGCTTTTGAGTCTATCGGTGCGTATTTCAGATTTTATCTGTTTGAGTTCCAGCTTGGCAAGTTTTACTTGATATTCCTTATCCTGCTTGGCAGCGTCTATGCGTTGCAATTCGGATTTCTGTTTCGCTATAATGAAGTCGTTTCGTTCCAAATGTTCCTTGCTTGTCTGCCTTTTCGAGATTCCCCTCTGCATTTCCAAACACTCAGCCAAAACGGTCTGCATTTCGCACATGGCTTTCTCGTTCAGTTTGCATGACTTGCCTGTTTCGTGGTCCATCCAGTCCCAAACGATATGCGCATGAAGATTGGGCTTCCAAGTGGCAATGTCTTGGGGATTGCTGTAATGCCCCTCATCACGGTGGATAAACACTTGCAGGGGTGTGATACCCCAGCGTTCCTTGCACACCTCACAAAAATGTCGCAACTGTTCCATAGTGGTGTCTTCCTTGATTACCACTACACCCTCTTTGAGCGGAGTGCTGCCACGGACAACGGTCACCTTTCCGGTCTTCTTGTTCACTCGCTCACGGTCTTTGGTCTGCATCGCCCGACCTGTCTTTTCCTTGACCATCGCAGCTATCTGATTGTAGCGTTCTTTGAGCGATGTGCTGCCCAAATCAGATGCTACCCACATTTCGTTGTTCGCCATCAGGTCGGTGCGTATGTATAGCCTTTCCTTGTTGATACGGGCAAGATATTCTGCTTTCCGCCTGTTGTGTTCTTCGCTGCTGCCGATGTTGCAAGGCTTGATATTGATGGATGTCTTCTGTGTCATAAGCTTACTTTATTCGGGTTTCACAATGGGTTCTTAGGGCAGAGCCATAAGCCCCTCGGGAGAGCCCACAACTACTTCAAGCGAAGCGTGTAGTTATAGTAGGCTATAACAGAGCAGGCTTTCTGTTCATGCCTACCGTAAGTCCTCACCTGCAAATACCACCAGCCGGGTAGTTGCTTTCAACCGGGAAAGGGTACGTTCTCCATATTTCTCCGCCAGTTGTTCCTTGGTGCAATTGGTATTCGTGATAAGGAATTTGCCCTTGCGCTCGCAATCGTCCACGAAATCAGGGAACACATTGAAATGGTTGCCATACTCTTGGTACGGTTCTTCTCGCCCTATATCATCAATAACAAGCAGTTGCTTCTGCATCACTTCGCTATAATGGTGATTCATCTCACGTGCCAGACAAATGGTGAATATCCTACGGAAATAATGTTGCATAATGCAGGGAAGAATCTGTAAGCAGATAGTAGTCTTTCCCCTGCCACAATTGCCCATACAGAACAAGCCGAGACCTTTATTGTCGGTCAGCCAATCTGCCACTTCATCGTATTCGGATTGCCACCAGTAGCTATCCCCCAAGAAATATTTCAGTCCTGCATCCAACACCTCTTTAGCGTTAAGCAAACGGATATGCAACCGTTGGGGATACAGGTTTATCTTCCGTTCTGCAAAATTGCGTACGGCTGCGCTGTAATCTATCATGTCGTTTGAATTTGTATTTACCATCCTGATATGTTTTTGAATTTATCCGGGCTGTTGTCCGTCAACTTAACTCCTACTCTTTGAGAAGACAAAGATTCCTGCCTGTTGCCTTTGTTGTTTTCTTTTTTCAGCAGCCAATTCACAAAATGTTTTTGCGCATCGGTCACAGACTTGGATTTCGTTCCGTTGGTTTGCAGGAAAAGAAAGAACTCTTCCACTTTCTCCCTTATGTTTGCTGCATCCATTTTCAGCCCCAGTCTGCCCAAATACTCCTCTACATGATTCAACCACCCCTTGTCACCGCACAAGATATTTTGCAAACTATCCAAAGGCAAGAGTTTTCCCTTAGGAATAATAGATATATTGTCTTTTGTCTTATATGTCTTTATAATAGTTCCATCTTGTGTCACGTTTGGTGTTCCGTCCTGTGTTCCATTTTGTACGATTCGCTCGTCAGGCTTTATCAATAAAGTATAACCGGGAACAGCGGATTCATTCTTTCCCTCTTGGTAAGTGATGAGTCCGCGCTCCTGCAAACTTTCCCGTAATCGGCAAAGGGTTTGACGGCTTATGCCGAGGTTGTTGGTGATTCTTAGGGTGCTGCATCCGAATGGATTGCGCCAATACAGACGGTTACACTCTTCCAAAAGGAAGAAGTACAGTTGCGTTTCTCTTGCCGAAAACATCCGTACTTCGTTTTCCTTCCAAAAATGTTTCAGATACTCAAAGGCTCTTGCTTCCATACTATTTGCGATTGAGTAAAGCGGCATCCACCTCCAACTTGCTGAAATAAAGATGCTTGGCATTCAGATGATAGGGAAGTTGTTTACGCTGGCAGCGTTTGCGTACTGCATCGACCGACAAGCCCAGATATTCCGCTACCTGCTTCACATTCATCACCACATCGGTGTGTCTCTCCATACGATGAATCACATCGTTCACTACTTTGATATAGTTTTCCTGTTTCATGATCGTTTTTTTAAGTGAATCTTCTCCCGATTGCGGTATCTTCAATCAGGAAGCGACACAAAAGTACAGGGCAGGTCATGCAGAATACAAAATACCCAACACTTTTCTCCAAATACTTAACTCGTATTATAAGAAAAATCTACTTCATACTCGTTTTTCATACTCGAATGACACGTTTTCATTACCAAGTGACCAAAAATGTAACAATTAGAAGTCTTTGATTCTATTAAAAAAACAGAGTAACAAGAGAAAATAGCCCCATAGAATGAACTTAAATTCAAAAAGAAATGCTACTTTTGCAGGCAAGACGGGTGAAGAGTACCCTCTGT
Source organism: uncultured Phocaeicola sp. (assembly GCF_948499155.1). NCBI lineage: Bacteria > Pseudomonadati > Bacteroidota > Bacteroidia > Bacteroidales > Bacteroidaceae > Phocaeicola > uncultured Phocaeicola sp. The sequence goes on from NZ_CAOOSE010000021.1 coordinate 35,804, forward strand.
GTGAGTTTATAAATCTGTGTTACCGCATTGTGTTACTCACTCAAATTGAACGCTATAACAAAACATCGGAAGACTCTGATACAGAAAAGATAACGCTTGATATTTAGCGATAAAAAAGGGCTAATTTCAAATACCAAGCGGATCACTTGAAAGTCAGAGAGTTACATCAAAGTAGCTCTCTTTTTTTATACCCAATTTGCGTAGGTTTACATGGTTCAGTTAAATAATTGTGGATCAATCTGAAAACCCTGTGGGTGTTTCATGTAGATTATCAAAATAGTATTATCTTTGCGTATTAGACTAAATTAGTAGTGTATCAACAAATCTCCAAACTCAAGAATAAACAGAACATTCATTGAAGGTGAAACCATACACAGCTAATAGAGTTATTGCCATTAATAACAATCAAAAAATCGAACAGTAAATACATTATCTAAACAACATATGTTCAAAGAATATATAAATAAACAGTTTACATCATATCAAAATGCTGTTGAATACTATACTATTAATCCTGACTGCATAATTAATATTGAGAAATTTGTAATGAATGAAATTCGTCATTTTATTGATTTACATCTTCCCGAAATTAAAAGAGATTATGATGAGGCATCGTATTTGTATCCCTTTTGGAAAAACTATCCTCCCCTTGATCGTGGACGAGCTCCTATTGGAGACCAATATCCTTGGATTGAGGTTGGAGAACAGGTCTTTGGTAATAAACTATCCCGTTATTTCGCGTCAAATTTTGGAATCAAAGACTCTGGATTGCCTTCTGGTTCTGATGATAGATGTATTATATCTAGTGAACGAATAAAAAAAGATCTTAGTATTACTGATTCTGTTTGGGTTTTCATTGATATTAAATCTGCTGGACCTCGTGATGATTTCAACCATGCTGTTATGTCGCCATATCAAGTTTCCGGTTCTGGAGATTGGAACCAAACGGAGGATGGAGTTTCCAATAATCCTATTTTAGCATATGGTAAAATGGCATCACATGATTTTCGATGTTCTCTTTCACCTGTTTATGTTTTAAGTGATGGAACAATAGCTCCTTTAGTTACATTTGTTATTAAGCCTGTATATAAAATGCTTTATAATGGGAATGAAACAATCGGGCAACCACTTGAAAAGATTAAAATCGCATGTATTCCTAATGGTTTACTGCTGACCCATAATCCTAATTATTTAGGGAAATATCCTGGATTGTTTTTCCCGGGAAAAGATGATAAAAGCAAGGATGCAAGGAAAATTCGTGCACGAGTTTCTTTTGATATTCTTAAAAAAATTGACTCGTGGCGTGTTGAAGAAATTTATGTTTGAAGGAATTTATGAGCACTCTACAAATTAATACGGTTTATACAGGAGATTCTTGCGAATTGATGAAGAATATCAAGCCAGAGTCTCTTTCACTTTCTTTTTGGTCTCCCCCCTATTTTCTTGGCAAAGATTATGAAAAGGATGCTTCATATGAATCTTGGCAGTCTTTGCTAAAGACTGTTATATCCCTCCACTATAATGTATTAAAGCCTGGTGGTTTTCTTGTTATTAATATTGCAGATATACTTTCTTTCCAAGACGAAAATATGCCACGTATTATGGGACTTAATCCTTCCAATCGAAAATGTGCTGTTACAAAAGAAATGATTCTTAAAGTAAAAGAGGAACATCCTGAATTTAATAGAAGGCAGATTGCAACTGTATTAAAATGCAGTGAACAAACTATTGACCGAAGATTAAATGGGAATAATATTCGTGGCGGACGATATGCAACAGGAACTCATGTAAAACTTGTAGGTGGTAATCTTGAACAATATGCATATGAAGCAGGATTATTTCTTTATGACAAACGTATATGGAAAAAAGATCCGGCTTGGGCAAATAGCAAATGGACCACAAATACTTTAAAGGCCGTTAGTGAAACCGAAGATTTATATATTTTCTGGAAGCCTGGTGAATATTTAGTAAATCGGGATAGGTTATCGTCTACAGAATGGAAAGAATGGGGACATCGACAAATATGGGAAATTCCAAGTGTACGTGCAAATAACATACATCCAGCGATGTTTCCAATAGAATTGGCCCGACGAGTCATACGCTTATTTACAGATGAAGGTGATACAGTACTAGATCCATTTCTTGGCAGTGGAACTACAGCTATCGCTGCAATAGAAACGAAAAGAAACTTCATAGGTATCGAAATGATGAAAAAATATGCAGAACTTGCTATTGCAAATATAGAAAAAGCTAAAGTAATATACCAGAACAATCGATGATTTTAAATATTAGCTATCATTTTTAATGATATATCAAATACTGAAAGTTTATAGAATCTTGTTTTGTCTGTACGAAAACTATCTTTGCTTTCGCATGCTCCATGAACAAACTACAGCAAAAGCATGTAGCAAATTAGTGGGACAATTCATGGGATATGCTTGAAGCAAAAGACATAAAGCTCTAAATATCAACACAATAACTTAGCAAAGAAAATCCTAAGCAGATCACTGAAAGACAAGTCAAAACAATACTTTAAGAAAACAACTCCTGCAATACCTTGATATTGTAGGAGTTGTTTTCTTTGTATAGTGTCCGTGACCAAAGACACGATAATTTAAGAGAACTTAAAACTCATAAGCCGACTATGGCACTATAACACAATGTTATAAAGATAACCTAATACAATAATAAATAAGGTTATCAATCCAAAGAAAATACCAATCAGCCGCCAAGTCATTACTTTTTTCAACAGCGTAGCTTCGGGCAGTGATAGCCCAACAACCGCCATCATAAAAGCAATTGCCGTTCCTATAGGAATGCCCTTAGCTACAAAAACTTCAATCACCGGCACTATTCCGGCAGCATTGGCATACATTGGAACGGCCAACACAACTGATAAAGGAACAGCAAACCAGTTATCCTTAGACATATATTGTTCAAAAAATCCTTCCGGCACATAACCGTGCATAAACGCACCAATGCCAATGCCGATAAGGATATACAGAAGTACCCCTCTGACAATCCCCCAGGCTTCTTGCATAATAATCGGCAATCGTCTAAAGAACGGAGTATGCTCTTTTTCCCATGCTCCAGAGTCGGACGTTGAATTTTGCTGTATTTGTTTTACCCAATCACTCAAATAAGGCTCCAATTTCATCTTACCCAAAATAAGTCCGCCTGTCATACCCAACAGAATACCACTAATCACATAGATAAAGGTAATGCGTAACCCAAAAGTACCAATAAACATAGCAACGGCAACCTCATTCACCAAAGGCGAAGTTATCAGATAGGCAAATGTTACTCCCAAAGGAATACCCCCTTTCACAAATCCGATAAACAGCGGTATGGAGGAACAGGAACAGAACGGGGTAATAGCACCAAATAAGGCGGCAAAGAAATATTGCAATCCATATAATTTGCGGGAAGTCAAATAATTGCGCAAACGTTCTATCGGGAAATAGGCATTAATAACACCCATTATCACGCTGATAAAAAATAATAATATCAAAATCTTTATCGTATCATAAAAGAAGAAGTTAACAGCTTCTCCTAAAGCTGTTGAAGCATCCAACCCGAAGATGTCATACACCAGCCAATCAGCAAATCTTTGTATCATAACCTTATTGTTATTTGTAATAACACGAACAACCTGTCTAAGAAATTAGCGGCTACAAGCACATTCAGGCAATTCTTGTTTTTTTATCTCCGTAATGTAGAACTTGGTAAATTCATTCTTGATTTCATTACGCACTCTTTCAAATTCACTTTTGATAAAGTCAATTGTTCCTATTGCTTCCGAGGGGTCGTCAAAACCAATATGCAACCGTTTCCCTACATTACCTGCAAAAGCAGGGCATGTTTCATTAGCATTACCACATACGGTTATCACATAATCCCATGTGTCACTTAAATAAGTTGCCACATCGGTAGGAATATGCCTACTTATGTCAATACCAACTTCTGCCATTGCTTCAACAGCCCAAGGATTAACTTTCTCTGCCGGATGCGTACCAGCCGAAAGCACTTGTATATTCTTATCAAACGATTGCAGGAAGCCATGCGCCATTTGACTGCGGCAACTATTTCCTGTACATAAAATCAAAATCCTCATATTATACCCCAATTTATCAATCCATAATAAATGCCTACCAAGAGAAACAGTATAGCTACCACATAATTGAACCACTTCTGAAAAGTCTGCACCCGATTATAAAACTTTCCTATCCCTGCTACACTGTATGCCAAGATCCAAGCAACAAGCATAACCGGAAGCCCTGTTGCCAATGCAAAAATGACAGGCAACAAATACCCCTCACTTTCCATAGCCGACATGGGAATAAGCATACCAAAATAGAATAGCCCACTGGTAGGACAAAATGCCATGGCAAACAATATCCCCAGCAACAAGCTGCCCCATGAGCCTTTTAGTTTTTCTGTCTTTTCAGTAGCGGAAAATCCGAACCTGGGTAATTGCAATTTATCGCCGAATAGCATAAACAACCCTATCAACACCAAAGCAGGAGCAAGCAGCAGTTCTCCCCATTCGCTGATACCTTTTTGTATGGCAAACATATCCGCACCTTTTCGGAGTATTGCGATAAGTATTGCGCCTAATGCGGAATAAGCCAATACACGCCCTAAAGTGTATAGAATACCATTTGTAAATATCCGGTTGCGGTTATCTATATCCTTACTGATAAATCCGATAGCGGTAATGTTGGTAGCCAATGGACAAGGACTTACAGCAGTCAGCAGACCTAGCAGAAAAGCGGTAATAACAGGTATTTCACTATTATCCAACCATGTTTGTAAGTGTTCCATAAAACTGCGTTATTTTAGCAACTGATTGATTTTCTGCTTTAATTCTTTCTTGAATGCCACTGTATTGTTTCGGGCATTTTGAAAGCCGAAGCGTGTCATATCGTTACGTTCTTCTTTGCCGTTCTTCCATTTATTAACATAAAGAGATGACCAGCTTACACGATATTTCTCTGCCAGCTTTTCACCTTCAGGAGTTGAAATATCTATTTCCTTGAAACGAAGTTTGCCATTTTTGACCAATTCCGCCAAATCTGTATCAACTACTTCTTTCGTGTGTTTCTCAATGGCTTTACAAGTCACACAACGTTGTTTCCCATGAAAATAAAGAACTTCCACATAGGTATCTGTCGCAACCTGAGCCATTCCCCAAATAGAAAACAAGCAAGCAATAGTAAGGAACAAAAAGCGTTTCATCACAATCTGATTTACTTGGTTAATACTTCTTTTACCTCTTTGGCTGAAAGTTTGCCTTTTGCCACTACTTTACCATCTACTACAAGAGCCGGAAGTGTCATTACATTGTATTCCATAATCTTCATCAAATCTTCCTCTTTGGTAACTACCGCCTCCAAAGACAATTCTTTTACTACTTGCTCAACTGTGGCATACAAGGCTTTGCAACCTGCGCAACCTGTTCCTAAGACTTTAATTTCCATAATCTATAAATTTATCACATTAAACGTAATTCGCAAAACAACGAACGTCAAGATTAAAAAAAGGGGACTATCAGCAACACTCCCCCGATTTACAGATACATTGCCCGAAAAACTCCTTAAAGAGTTCACGAGCCAGCTGCCAATTCTCCCGGTTGATGCAATATTTCACTTTAGGCGTTTCCACCTCTCCTTGTATAAGTCCGGCATCTTTCAACTCTTTCAAATGTTGGGACACCGTTGCTTTAGCGATAGGGAGCTCTTCGTGAATATCCCCAAAATAACACGCTTTCTGCTTTGCCAAAAAGTGCATAATGGCAATCCGGGCAGGATGTCCCAATGCTTTGGCAAATCTTGCCAACTGCTCTTGCGTAACTGTATAGTCTTTCTTTTCTTCCATATTTTGTATATCGTTCGCAAATATACGAACAATATTAAAAGAAACAAATTCCATTATGCTTTTTCTCATTTTTTTCCCCTTTAATCACTTGGTGACAAAGCTCCGGTAGCCTTCAGATATTCCACATAACTCAAATAGAGTCGAAAATGAGTGTCCACTTGTGTACTATAGGCCTGTTGCCATAAAGTTTGAGCTTCAAGATAATCTGATAAAGTTTCCAAGCCCACTTCATACTGCTTCTTGCTGACCCTCATGTTCTCTTCCGCTTGTTGAAGGGAACGGTCGGAAAGTTCACTTTCCAAACGGGCCTCATCCAGATTGTTGACCGCCAAAGTCAGCTCCAACAGCATTTTCTCATTCATATCAGCCTGTTCCAAGCGAGTCTGTTCCAACTTAGCTTTGGCGGCACGCACTTTATTGATACGTTCGCCAAAGTGAAAAAGAGGGACACTGACATTCAGCAAGACAGAGAATCCTCCTTTATACAAGAATGTTTCATCATTCACTTCCAAACCGTGAATATAATTATATGAGCCTTTAACGCCAACCTTAGGCAACAGTTCGCTACGGTTCAATTTCACTTGCTGTTTTGCCATGTCTACTTGTTTGTTCAAGATACCATATTCGGGACGAGCTGTAATGTCTGACACCTGCATCATCATATCCTCTTTTACCTCAGGATAGTCTCCCGAAACCTGTATATCGGCTATCAAAGGTTTTCCTATGAAATGACACAAATTCATTGTCGCCAGACGCAATGCATTCTCCGCTTTTCGCATATTGAGTTCGCTTTCATTCAATTTCACCTGCACTTTCAACACATCATTTTGAGGCTTTAACCCATGACGGTATGCACTCCCCACATTCTTATGCAACTCGGTCAGCACGGCATGATACTTATCAGCCACTTTCTTCATTTCCCTTGCTTTAACCACTTGGGCATACGCCTTATCTGTATTTAAAATAACGGTAGTAGCGGTCAAGGTTTCGTTCATCTGTGCCATCTCCTTACCCAATACAGACATTTTATAGGCTGCCGTAATCTTTCCTCCCATGTAGAGGGGTTGTTCAACTTCCACGCCACCCATATAGACAAGCCCGATTTTATACTTTAAATCAATTCCCGGGAAATAGGCAAAACCACCATTCGGCAGAAATTGGCCGGATGCATTGGGCATAAATACCGGCAGATTTCCTCCTGCTATGCCATAATGTCCGTCGGCGCTGCTATATATACCGGTTCCACCCGCTGTAATATTCGGGAAAAAGTTTCCTTTATAACTTTTGACCATATATCGTGCACTTTCCGTCTGCCGGGCAGAAGCTGCTATTTCTTTATTGTATCGAAGAGCCATCTCACGGCATTGCTCCAAACTCAATACTTCTTGAGAAAAAAGAGGCAATGAGCAAATCAAAGCACCAATCAGAATAGATATCTTTTTCATTTGTCTGTCTGTTTTATATGAAAAAATAATGCATAAAGAACAGGAATAAACAGTAATGTTATGAGTGTACCAAACAGTAATCCTCCCATGATGGCGGCTGCCAATGAACCAAACATAGCATCTGTCAGTAGAGGAATCATGCCCAGAATAGTAGTCAGAGAAGCCATCATCACTGGGCGCAAACGACTTTGCGAACTATCGATTAATGCTGTCATCGGTTCAACTCCCCGGCCTATCTGCAACGTTATTTCATCCATCAGTACAATACCATTTTTAATCAGCATACCTATCAATCCCAGCGTCCCTACTATCGCAACAAAGTTAAATGTCTTTCCGGTGAGTAGCATGACTGCTACCACTCCCACAAAAACAAGAGGAATACAACAGAAAATAATAATCGGTTTACGATAATCCTTAAACAGCATAATCAAGATAGCAATCATCAGGATAACAGCTAATGGAAAATTCTTAAACAAATATTTCATAGAATCCGTACTGGCTATCTTTTCTCCCTGCCAACACAATGTATAACCTTCGGGTAAAGGAATGTTCTCTATCTGCGAAGCAACGGCCAATCGTGCCTGTTCGGTTTCAAGTCCCGGAGCCGGAGAACACTGCACACGCTGACTTCTTTGTCCGTTATAGCGCGGCACCACAGGGTCCTCCCATCTGACGTCTACCCCTTTGCTGATTTGTTTCAATGGAGTGCTACCCATGATTCCTTCCACAAGTTCTTCTTTTGACAGTGTACCCGCTTTTAGTTTTACCATCATTTCTTCATTCAGCAGGCCATTGAGCGAAGGCAGGGAAGAGAACACCTGCGTATTACCCAAGTCTTCTATCGGGTCGCCTTCCTCATTCAGACATTTCAGATAAATTGTATTGGCATGGATTCCCTCATAGAATGAACCGATAGGGATTCCACCGGTAGCAGTCAGCAGCGAAAGGCTGACATCATTACGGCTCAGTCCTAAAGCGCGCGCAGCCGGCTGGTCGTATTCTATAGTCAGCACCGGGACTTGCGGTTCCCAGTCTGTTGTCACAAGACGTACCTCGGGGGTATTCTCCATAATATGGCGTGCACTGTCTGCCAAACGATGCAATACTGCCGGGTCAGGCCCCATAAACTGCGCCTCGATAGGGTATTTCTTGAACATCAGATTATAACGCTTCAAATTGACATAAGCATCAGGATATGCCCGTGACAGATAAGACTGAATCTCATCCATATTCTCCACCAGTTCTTCCGGTGAAGTAAAATCCACAATCAATTCCCCATAAGACAAAGAAGGATTGGCGATACTCCGTACCAAATTATAACGTCCGGGAGTTCCGCCAACAGAAGTTGTAACATGGGTTATTTCCTCCCTGCCCTTCAAATATGCCTCGATTTCCTGCAAATCACGGACAACTTGTGTAGAATTAGTTCCTTCGGGCAGTTTATACTCCATATAAAGCTGATTGTAGACCATATCAGGAAAGAATCCCTGTCTCATATAACCATAGCCCCAAAGCGACAATCCCAACAAACCGACCATGGCAAATACAAAACTCCAACGATGAGCCAGGCCAAAGCGAAGGGCAGTCCTCAAATAAGCATAAACACGTCCTTTGTACACTCTGACATTCGCCTCCCCAGTCGTTTTCTCACTTTTCAGCCTCCGGTCCGCCATCAGGGGAACATGAATCAATGCCAATATCCAACTCAACAATAACGATACTGCCAATACAATGAAGAGGTCACGCGTATAGACTCCTGCCGTATCCGGTGACATATAAATAGGCAGAAAAGCAATGATGGCAATCAGAGTGGCCCCCAGCAATGGCATCACCGTTTGTTTCCCAATGGCTGTCATTGCCTCCATGCGGGACTTCCCAGACTTCAGGTCAACCAGAATACCGTCAATAATCACAATGGCATTATCCACCAACATCCCCATTGCCAGCACAAATGCCGCCAAAGACACACGCTGCATCGTGCCACCGGCAAACAGCAGGAACAAGAACGAGCCAAACACAGTTACTATCAGGCTTATTCCAATGATAACCCCACTTTTGAATCCCATTGCCAACATCAGAATGAGCACAACTATAATTACAGACTCTATTAAGTTGATAACAAATGTACCTAACGAATCCCCCACACGTTCCGGCTGATAAAACACTTTATGACACTCCACTCCTGCCGGCAAACGATTCTCTTTCAAATGTTCCAATTTCTTTGCTACCGCATTTCCCACCTTAATGATGTCCGTACCGCTGGAGGCCGCCACCAGCAATCCCAGTGCCTGTTCGCCATCATAAAACAATTCATTGCGGGTGGGCTTCTCATAACTTTTTTCTATTCGTGCGATATCACGCAGGCGCAACTGGTCATCATCATGCCCCTGAATCAGCATATTTCCAATATCGTCCACCGTTTTAAACTTATCATTGACCGTTACACGGATACGGTTATCTCCATTCTCATAGTATCCTGTATAGGTCGTTTTGTTCTGTCCGTTCAATGTGGCAAGCACTTCAGCAGGCTTCACTCCTAAATTTGCCATTCGATCCTGCAATAAAGAGATGTTGATACATTCCGGTCTTGTGCCGTAGAGCTCCACTCGGTCCACACCCTCCAAATCACTTACCTCCCTCTTGATAAGTTCTGCATAATCAGATAGTTCCCTGCCCGTCAGTCCGTCTCCGGTCAGAGCATAGAACATCCCATATACATTGCCGAAATCATCTTTCACCATCGGTGTACTTGCTCCCGGAGGGAGCAAAGCACAAGCATCACTCACCTTACGCCGCAACATATCCCAACATTGCTCCACATCCTCATCCTTAACCGTGCTCAACAATTCTATCTGAATAATAGACAAATCATTATAAGAATAACTCTCCACATTGTCTATATTGCCCATTGTACGAATCTTTTTTTCCAGCACATCCGTCACTTCCAATTCCACCTGATGTGCCGATGCTCCCGGATAAGTAGTGACCACCATAGCCAGTTTCACTTTAACTTCCGGGTCTTCCAGCTTACTCATCTCATAGCAAGAATAAACGCCCCCCAAAAGAAGCACAGCCACCAGAAAGTAAACCAAGTTCCGATTCTGAAAAGCCCATTTACTAATATCCATCACAGCAGCCCTCCTACATTAGTTGATGTAACTGGCGGTAAAGGTTTCACCGCTTCTCCGTCCTCTATGTGATGTGCCCCCGATGACACAACAAGTTCGCCCGGTTGCAATGCATCCGAAGTTATCACACTCCGTCCGTTGGTCAACAGCCTGAGTACAGTCACCTCACAGCTTCTTACCGTTCCTTTCGACGAATCATAAACAAACACCATTGCCTTTCCGTCTTTCCGCAAAACAGCCCCGCTCGATACAGACAAAGAACGAGTGTCACCTGCACTGCAGACAATAGTAACCATTGTATTCATTCCCGGAGAAGGAGAAGGACTGCCATCCGGAACAATTCTCAGTCTCATGGAATACAACTGATTAGCGTTTGCCTTAGGGGTAATGCTGATACATTCCAAAGGATAAATCTCACCCGGATAAATATCAAATGTAGCATGATAACGGTTGAACTGTGTGCGGCGGATATACTCTGCTGCCGGAAGGTTTATTTCCACCTCCGGCGCACCCAGACTAATCATCGAGATAACCGGCATCCCTGCCCCTACCGTTTCATGTTCATCAAACAAATGCTTTTGTACGAATCCGTCAAACGGAGCATAGAGACGCGTATATTCCAATTGGTCTTTGTGATGTTGATACTTAGCTGTTATCTGCTTCAGTCCATACACAGCCTTGTCATTGGCATTGGGTGTAGTGCCATTGTCCTTATAAAGGGCCATCACACGTTCAGCCTCAGCTTTGACCTGCTGATACTCGGCTTCAGTCGCTTCCAGTTGTATCCGATAATCAGTAGGGTCAAGCTGTGCCAACAACTGGCCTTTCCTCACCCGGGCTCCGTCTTCCACACATATTTTGCCTATCGTTCCGCTTACCCTAAAAGATAAGCTGACATCCTGAGCAGCTTTCACTTTTCCCGGAAATTGCAAAGTAGTTTGCCCTTCAGCAGAAAGGATTGTATCTATCTTCACTGTCTGCACTCTTTGAGTCTCTTTGGTATTATGACTGCAAGAAGCCGACATGACCATGAACGCACCTAATATAACAGGATAAAATAGTTTCATAGATTTAAGTTTTAGTGTTTTCCTGCAAATTTACCTTACTTAAATGAAGTAAAAAAGGTCTATATGCTAAATTAACTGTTCTATTTGTCAACTTCCCCCATAAATCAGCACAAAACAAGAAGAAAGCCCTTTCGATTTGCCTGTTCTATTTCACGCTTTTAAGTATAAATAATGCCGATATCTTGGTCATCTTTAGAATAATAGATACCTTTGCGACCTTAATTTCAAAAGCAATGAAAATCAATATAGCCAGGCATACTTATCTAACAATTCTTTTCATACTATCCCTTTCCTGTTGCGGAACAGTCCGTGCGCAAGAGGCAAGCAGCGATTCTATTGTAATCAGTTACCTGAAAGAATCAGGTATTCCCATCACCCAAAACAATCAACTGAAACTATTAAAAAGCGGACGTACCAAATTTATCGACCTCTTTGAAGAAATAAGGAAAGCCAAACATCACATCCATCTGGAATACTTTAACTTCCGCAATGACTCAATTGCCAATGCTCTGTTCGACTTATTGGGCGAAAAGGCAAAAGAAGGAGTGGAAGTACGAGCCATGTTCGATGCTTTCGGCAACCTGTCAAACAACAAGCCCCTGAAGAAAAAGCATCTGAAAGCCATCCGCAAGAAGGGAATTGAGATTGTGAAGTTTGATCCTTTCAAGTTTCCGTACATCAATCACGCCCTTCATCGCGACCATCGCAAAATAGTAGTAATAGACGGCAAAGTAGGCTATACCGGAGGGATGAATATAGCCAATTATTACATTAAAGGATTACCCGAAATAGGCGATTGGAGAGACATGCATGTCCGCATCGAAGGTGATGCCGTTAATAACCTTCAGGATATCTTCCTGACCATGTGGAACAAAAGTACCAAACAGCATATCGGAGGGCCGGCATATTATCCTTTGCGCAACGATTCCATTGACACAAGTGGCAAGAGTGTGGCGATAGTCGACCGGGTACCTCGGAAAACTCCCAAAATAATGCGCCGCATGTATGTCAAGTCGCTGGATGCCGCACAACATAAAGTGCAAATCGTGAATCCCTATTTCACCCCTACCCATAGCATAAAGAAAGCTATCAAGCGAGCTTTGAAACGTGGCGTAGAAGTGGAAATCATGATTCCGGGAAAATCAGATATTCCCTTTACCCCTGATGCGGCATTCTATACCTCAAACAAGCTCAGAAAAAAAGGAGCCGAAATCTATATCTACAACGGAGGGTTCCACCATTCCAAAATCATGATGGTAGACAGTTTGTTCTGTACCGTAGGCAGCACCAATTTAAATAGTCGGAGTTTGCGTTACGACTACGAGGTAAATGCTTTTATCTTTGACAAAGGAACAACCCATGAATTGAGCAACATGTTTGAAAACGACAAGAAAGACAGCACACTACTCACCAAAGAAGAATATAAAAAACGCTCCGGTTGGAAACGTTTTGTAGGCTGGTTTGCCAATCTGTTTACACCGTTCCTTTAAGCAGACCATAGTTTCATTCAGTTTTATCAGGTTGAAACGTTTCAACCTGATAAGGTTTTATTTACCCTCATGAAAACTGCAGTTCTGTGCCGATGATTTTTTCCCTACCACATGGTTTTCACATTATTATAAGGCAGAGATAAAATAAATCCCCTTTTCACCTCCTTAAACTACAATATTTTTCTTATTTTTGCCCAAATATGTAATTTTGCCGGAGAAGGCACAAGAGACGAGATATAAGAATGAGAGTAGTTGACTTAATAAAAAGTACCGATAAAACGGCTTTTTCTTTTGAGATATTGCCCCCGCTGAAAGGGACAGGCATTGAAAAGCTTTATAAGACGGTGGATACTTTGCGTGAATTTGATCCTAAATATATCAACATCACCACCCACCGCAGCGAATATGTATATAAAGACCTTGGAAATGGTCTCTACCAACGCGCACGGTTGCGTCGCCGTCCCGGAACGGTTGCGGTAGCCGCCGCACTACAAAATAAATACAATATCACAACTGTGCCGCATATCCTATGTAGCGGCTTTACCCGTGAGGATACGGAATATGTGCTGCTGGACTTGCAGTTTTTGGGTATTACCGACCTGTTGGTATTGCGTGGTGACAAAGCCAAGCACGAGTCTGCATTCGTTCCCGAAGGAAACGGATACAGTCATGCGCTGGAACTGGAAGGGCAGATTAATGATTTCAACAAGGGAGTATTCGTCGATGGTTCTCCCATCAAAGTGACAGGAACACCGTTCAGCTACGGAGTGGCCTGTTACCCCGAGAAACACGAGGAATCGCCCAACATGGAGCAGGATATTTATTGGTTGAAGAAAAAAGTGGAAGCCGGTGCTGAATATGCCGTAACACAAATGTTTTATGACAACCGTAAATACTTTGAGTTTGTGGAAAGAGTCCGTAAGGAAGGTATCAACATACCTATCATACCGGGAATCAAACCTTTCGGTAAGTTATCTCAATTGAGTATGATACCGAAAACGTTCAAGATTGATCTTCCGCAAGAATTGGCCTCGGAAGCCGTGAAATGCGAGACTGATGAAGAAGCGCGTGCCCTTGGCGTGGAATGGTGTATCCACCAATGCCGCGAATTGATAGCACACGGTGTGCCGAGTATCCATTTTTATACGGTAAGCGCCGTAGAAAGTGTAAAAGAAGTAGCAAAAGTAATATATTAATATAGACAGATGTTTTTTAAAGATGTAATAGGACAGGAAGAAGCAAAACAACGGCTCATTGCCGAGGTGAAGGAGGGAAGAATTCCCCACGCACAACTGATTTGCGGTCCCGAAGGCACAGGAAAGTTGCCTTTGGCAATAGCCTATGCCCGTTACATTTGTTGTGAGAACCGTGGAGAGCATGACGCTTGCGGCGTATGTCCCAGTTGTGCCAAGTTCAATAAACTGGCACATCCCGATTTTCATTTTGTTTTCCCTGTCATCAAGAAGAAAGCCGGAAAAGATACGGTGTGCGACGATTTCATCTCGGAATGGCGCCAGTTTGTGATGAACAACCCTTATTTCAGTCTTAACCATTGGTTAAAAGAAATGGGCGCTGAAAATCAACAGGCACAGATTTTTGTTAAAGAGAGCGACGAGATTATGCGCAAGCTCAGTTTGAAATCCAGTCAGGGAGGCTATAAGGTAATGATTATCTGGTTGCCCGAGAAGATGAATGTGGAATGTAGCAACAAGTTGCTCAAACTGTTGGAAGAGCCGCCGATGCAGACCGTTTTTCTCCTTGTGTCGGAAGAGCCGGACGCGCTTTTGCAAACGATTCAAAGCCGGACGCAACGGTTCAACATCCACGGTATCGACGAAGCAGAGATAGCCAAAGTGCTGCAAAGCAAATACGGATTGCAGACACAAGACGCCGATGATATTGCCCATCGCTCGGAAGGTAATTTCCTGAAAGCACTGGAAACCATTCACCTGAGCGAGGAAAACAAACTGTTCTTCGAACTGTTTGTCAGTCTGATGCGTCTGTCCTATCAGCGAAAGATACGCGACATGAAACGATGGAGTGAAGGAGTGGCAGGCATGGGACGCGAACGACAGAAAAACTTCCTTACTTATTGCCAGCGCATGATACGTGAAAACTTCATGTTCAATTTCCGCCAACACGACTTGGTGTATATGAGCAATGATGAACAAAACTTTTCCACTCGTTTCGCTCCGTTTGTCAATGAGCGTAATGTGATGGGAATTATGGAAGAACTAAGTGAAGCCCAGCAACATATAGAGCAGAATGTGAATGCCAAAATGGTGTTTTTTGATTTCTCGCTAAAAATGATTGTGCTGCTGGTGCAGAAATAACATATATATAACAACTATGGATAATGAGTTTAAATTGAAAAACGGAAGCGGCTGTTTGTATTGCAAAGGCTGCGGACGACAGGATAAACAACTGAATACCTACGACTGGCTGGCTGATATTCCCGGAAACGCCGAGGAACAGGAGATGGTCGAAGTTCAGTTCAAGAATACACGCAAGGGATATTTCAAGAACAGCAATAAGTTGAAGCTGGACAAAGGCGATATTGTTGCTGTAGAGGCAAGTCCCGGACATGACATCGGAGTAGTGACGCTGACCGGACGGCTTGTTCCGTTGCAAATGCGCAAGGCGAACCTGAAACCGGATGTCGAAATCAAACGTATCTACCGCAAAGTGAAACCGGTGGATATGGAGAAATATGAAGAAGCGAAAGCCAAAGAACATGATACGATGATTCGTTCGCGACAAATCGCGCTTAATCTGAATCTGAACATGAAGATTGGTGATGTGGAGTATCAGGGAGACGGCAACAAAGCCATTTTCTACTACATTGCCGACGAACGTGTTGACTTCCGCCAATTGATTAAGGTATTGGCGGAGACGTTCCGTGTACGCATCGAGATGAAACAAATCGGTGCACGGCAGGAAGCCGGGCGCATCGGAGGTATCGGTCCCTGCGGCCGCGAACTGTGTTGCGCTACATGGATGACAAACTTTGTCTCTGTTTCCACCAGTGCCGCCCGCTATCAGGATATTTCACTCAACCCGCAGAAGTTGGCAGGACAATGCGCCAAGCTGAAGTGCTGCCTCAACTATGAAGTAGATGCCTATGTGGAAGCACAGAAACGCCTGCCAAGCAAGGAAATCACACTGGAAACCATCGACGGCACTTTCTATTTCTTCAAGGCTGATATTCTGAAAGGTACCATCACCTACTCCACTGATAAAAACTTCATGGCAAATATCGTGACGATTCCCGCGCGACGCGCCTTTGAAATCATAAATATGAATAGACGTGGCGAAAAACCGGAAAGCTTGCTGGAAGCAGCCAAAAAGAATGAGCCGCAACAGCCTGTCGACTTAGTGGAACAGGAAAGCCTGACTCGTTTTGACAAACGTAAAGGCAATAATAACAACCGCAAGAAAAAGAGGAAAGGAGAGAGCAACGGCAATAACGAAGGTGCTACTACCAACGGCAACAAACCGCAGCAGCCCAGAGACAGTCAGCCGAAGGGAGAAGGTCGTCCGCCAAAAGCAGAAAACAGACCTCCCAAAGCAGAAAATAGACCTCCCAAAGGGGAAGGCCGTCCGCCAAGAGGCGAAGGCAGACCACCGCGTGAGAACAAAGAAAACAGACCTGAAGGAAGACGTAACCGTGAGGACGGACGTGAGCGCAACCGTAACAACCGACGTCCCGGTAATGGTGAGAACACCACTCCCACCAACAATAAAAACGGAAATAATAACGGTAACAATGCCCAGACTCCGAATGACAAACCCAAACCGCAAGCTCCTGTGGCCGACAAAGAATAAAATAGCCTGCCTGCCGATAGTATGTCTGCTATTGGCCGCATGTAACAGCAATACAGTTTATCACTCTTACCAATCCATCCCCACAATGGGATGGAGTAAGGGTGATACTCTTGTTTACACCCTCCCGACCTCAATACCCACAGGAACGTATAAGATGACTATCGGTATCCGACATCAGGAAAACTACCCTTATCGTGATTTATGGCTGGGTATCAGTCAAAGTGCAAAAGACACGCTCACCTATTCCACTGATACGCTGCAACTGTTCCTTGCCGACGAAACGGGAAACTGGAACGGAGACGGCCCCGGCGGATTGTATCAATTCACCCGGCTCTATACTCCTTCTTTTACAATCGCCCAAGACAGTGCTTCCAGAAGTATCCGTATCGTTCATATCATGACAGACAATCCACTGAAAGGAATCAGTGATGTCGGAATCCGTTTGGAAAAACCTTAATGGCTTCCTCGTGCCGAGTCAATGCGCAAGAACACAAAGAGTAGGATGGTAAAGCCCCACAAAGAAGAACCTCCATAACTGAAGAAAGGCAATGGAATACCAATCACCGGCGTTAATCCGAGTACCATTCCTATATTAATAAAGAGATGAAACAGGAAAATGCTCAGCACCGAGTAACCATATACACGCCCAAAACGTGTATGTTGTCTTTCAGAAATCACTATCAGCCTTAAAATTAAGGCCATAAAAAGCAGTAAAACAACGGCAGAGCCCAAGAAGCCTTCCTCTTCACCCACCGTACAAAAAATAAAGTCCGTATCCTGTTCGGGAACATATTTCAACTTTGTCTGTGTTCCATTCAAAAAACCCTTCCCCAACAGTCCGCCCGAACCGATTGCAATCTTGCTTTGGTTCACATTATATCCTGCCCCAGCCAAGTCCTCTTCCATTCCCAATACCACTTTGATACGCACTTGTTGATGGGGTTCGAGCACATTCTCAAACACATAGTCGGCAGAGAAAAGAAAACCCACAGAGCCAATGGCAAACAGGGCAATATAGAAATAATTACGCATACGCTCGCGCATGGAAAGAAATATAAGGTAGAAGACCAATGCCACACACAGTCCGTATTGGAACCACGTAATATCAAAAGGAATCACATAATAAGAAAAAAGTAATGCCAGTAGGGTACCTCCTGCACCAAAACCAAGAATATACCACACCACCGGCTTCTTTTTACAATAAGAATTAACCAGCAAAGCAGACAGCACGGTTATCAGCAACAAGACCGAAAACTCTCCAACCGATGTACAGTCATCCACCATCATCTCCTGACTGAAACGGATACCGACTACAAAATAAACCACGGCACAAATTCCGGCAAACAGAATGGAACCGGGCATTCCTTCTCTGTATAACATAAAGAAAAATGCCAGATAGACCAATGCAGAACCCGTTTCCCGCTGTAATACAATAAGCAGCATGGGCAACAATATCATTCCCACTACCGGAAGAGAATACTTCAACTTACTCATCGTAAACCCATAGACGTTCATAAACTTAGCCAAAGCCAAGGCTGTAGCAAACTTAGCAAACTCTGCCGGCTGCAAACTGACAGGGCCAAACTTAATCCATGAATAGGAACCTTTTGTATCCTCCGCCAGGAAGGGAGTGGCAAGCAACAGCAACATCATTGCCCCATAAAAGATATAGGCAAACATATCATAAAGCTTGTCTTCGAGCATCAACAAAATAAAGCCCAACCCCAATGAACAGGAAATCCACACCAACTGCTTGCCGGCACGCGTATCGAAGCTGAAGAAGTCCATCTCACCATAGTCATAACTAGCTCCGCATACACTGAACCATCCGAAGATAACCAATGCTAAATAGATACAAATAGTCATCCAGTCTATCGATTTCAACATGTTATCGCTCGTGTATGCCATAATCTATCCTCCTGTTTTGTATATCATTCGCTTTCACTTCACTGTCAGGCGACAATCCTCCTTTCAAATACTGTTCCATCATCAGTGCTCCGATAGGCACTCCATATACTGCACCAAATCCTCCATTCTCCACATAAACCGCAATGGCTATCTTCGGATTATTCATCGGAGCAAAGCCCATAAAAACAGAATGGTCTTTACCCCTGTTTTGTGCCGTACCGGTTTTACCGCAAACTTCTATGCCGGGAATATTGGCTCCCCGACATGTACCGCCCAATACAGCCGCACGCATACCTTGCACCACCGTTTCATAGTGTCGGCCACTCACTTTCGTATAATGTTTCGTGCTATACAACGTATCCAACGGTTCATCTTCCACCTCCTTCACCACATGAGGAGTAACATAGTAGCCACGATTGGCTATTGTCGCTCCCAAATTGGCTATCTGCAACGGAGTCAAAGTCACCTCTCCCTGCCCGATGGCAATACTGATGATAGTCAGTCCGTTCCAAGAGCCCCGATAATTCTTGTCATAATATTCAGCATTCGGAATCATTCCCCGCTTCTCTCCCGGAAGGTCTACACCCAACGGATATCCGAACCCCATCGAAACCATATAGTCACGCCAGGTAGACATCGCCTTCTGCACCGAACCGTATTTCTTCTTGGCTCCTATCATGTGATACAGTCCCCAACAGAAATAAGCATTACACGAAGTGGCAATAGCCGGAACCAATGCCAAAGGAGAACCGTGGGCATGGCAACCTACACGAAGACCCGCGTGTACAAATCCGTGATAACAGGAATAGGGTGTCTCGGGTACAATAATACCTTCCTCAAGAAAAGTGAGCGCCTGCGATGTCTTAAAAGTAGACCCCGGCGGAAACTGTCCCATAATAGCACGGTTCAATAGAGATTTCCAACTATCGCGCGCCAAATCCAAATGGTTTTTTCCTCGTTGGCGTCCCACCATCAGCCGAGGGTCGAAAGTGGGTGAAGACACCATACATAATATCTCCCCCGTTTCGGGTTCGATAGCGACAATACTTCCTATTTTCCCTTCCAAGAGTCGTTCGCCAAGCATCTGAAGCTCCACATCAATTCCCAATTTCAAATTCTTGCCCGGCACAGGAGTCTTATCATATTTTCCGTCCATATAACGTCCCTGAATACGCCCGCGAGCATCCCGAAGCAGTATTTCCACTCCTTTTTCTCCACGCAACTGTTTCTCGTAAGAGCGTTCCACCCCCTGTTTACCGATAAAATCACCACGCACATAATAATCATCCGCCTCTATATCCCGCTTGGAAACTTCAGCAATGTCACCTAAAACATGAGCGGCTGAATTATAATTATATTGTCGGATGGTGCGCCTTTGAATATAAAAGCCGGGAAATTTAAACAGCTTTTCCTGAAACACTCCACATTCTTCGGCAGACAGCTGGGTCATAAAAACCTGATGAGTATAAGGAGAATACCCCGGATTAGAACGACGGTCCCTTATTTCACGAATACGCCTTTTAAAGTATTCCGGAGTAATATTCAAGGTCTGACACAAGTCAAGTGTATCAAGATTTACCACTTCTTTCATCACCATGGTGACATCGTATGCCGGCTGGTTGTAAACCAATAATTTCCCATTACGGTCATACATCACACCGCGGCTAGGATATTGTGTCTTGTTCAGAAAAGCATTGCTGTCCGCATTCTTTTTATAGTCTTCGCTCATAATCTGCAAAGTGAAAAGACGTATCAGGTAAATCAGTACAATAACAACGACCGACCCACCAATCACATATTTCCGCTTCTCCAGATTATAATCTCTTTCCACTTATTTCTTCCTCCTTATTGCCTCTGCACATAATATACAAACAATTGTAATGGAGGCATCTGTCAATATTTTCAATAATAATACAGGCAGATTAAAGAACGAGAAAGTATCTATCACCAGCAAGATGGTACAAAACAAGAACGTACACAACAGAATATACCGGATGTAAGGAAAAATGCCCATACTCTTAACGCCCGGCTCAAAGTCTTCGGCACTGTCACGCAATGTCACCAGCCTGAGGATAGGCTCACGCATAAAAGCCAGTACCGTAGCTGCAGCAGCGTTCATACCGGGAGTGTTACTGAAAATATCGACAGACAATCCGAGCAAGAATGACCATACCATCAATGTATTACGGCTCACACCCGAATTATACTTCAAAATAAAATAAATAAAAAAGAAAGGAGTGGCATATCCATTTATATGCATACGATTTAACACCAGCACTTGCAACAGCACCAGCCCGACAAACCACTCTATTCTTTGCAGGTAAGTAATCATCAGTCCACTCTACTTATTCGTTTTAACCTGTTTCTCTAACTCCAACTGTTCTTCCTGCCCTTTCTTCGCAATGACACGGACGTCATTCAGACGAGCAAAATCAGTAAATAGCTTAACTCTCAACAAGTAAGACAGGCCATCATGACTATCGGCTATATCATCTACCGTCCCAACCGGAATTCCTGACGGAAACACGGCACTGTGTCCGCTTGTCACAATGGTATCTCCCAAAGAGAATAATGAATGACGGGGCATATCTTTCACATAAGCATACTCAGACGAGCCGCCGTCCCATTTCAAGAAGCCGAAGTAATCACTCTTCTTGATTTTACAGCTAATGCTGCTTTTCGAATTCAAAACAGGAATAACGATGGAGTGATGAGAAGAGGTAAGATAAACAATACCTACCACACCACTTCCGTTCACTACACCCATTTCACTGCGCACACCGTCTGCCGTTCCCTTGTTTATAGTAATATAATTATCGGCATGGGTAATGCTATTATTAATAACACTCGCCTTGAAGATGTCATATTCCTGCAAGGCTTCCTGCTTCATCTGTTCGATGCCACTGCTGTCTCCCGTCGCTTCCGTCAGGGTTTTACGGAGGCGTTCCACTTGCAGTTCCAGTTCTACATTTTTTTGTACCAATTCATCATTGATGGTTTTCAAATGAAAATATCCGGTGACATTATTGGCTGCATCATACACCGCACCGGCAAGCCGATTGGCAGAGGTAAAGAATGCACTTCCCTGATAACTGTTGAAACGGAATAATAAAGCAAAACTGATTACCTCCAGTAAAACAAAGAGGAACCAGTAATTGTACTTTAAAAAGAAATTCAGCAGATTTCTCATCTTTATTTCTTCATTAGTCTCTTATCGCATCAAGAATGAGAAACGGTCTACATTCTTCAGCGCAATGCCTGTACCTTTGGCAACACTCAGCAAAGGATCTTCGGCTATATGGAACGGAATATTAATCTTGTCGGTAAGACGTTTGTCCAAGCCACGTAATAAAGCACCGCCCCCTGCCAAATAAATACCATTCAACACGATATCGGCATACAGTTCTGGAGGAGTCTGCTCCAATGCGCTCAGGATGGCTGTTTCAATCTTGGCAATGCTCTTTTCCAAACAATGTGCCACCTCCTGATAATTGACAGGCACTTCCATAGGAAGGGCAGTAATACGGTTAGGACCACGGACAATATAATCTTCGGGAGCATCATCGCCTAAATCAGTCAATGCCGCACCTACATGGATTTTGATACGTTCCGCCATACGTTCACTCACCTTTACATTATGCTGACGGCTCATATATTCCTGAATATCGGCAGTCAGATCATCACCAGCAATACGAATAGAGTTGTTCGACACGATGCCGCCCAATGAAATAACAGCAATTTCGGTAGAACCTCCACCTATATCGACAATCATATTTCCTTCGGGTGCTTCCACATCGATACCAATACCGATA
The DNA here is from genome assembly GCF_948499155.1 of uncultured Phocaeicola sp. Taxonomy (NCBI): domain Bacteria; kingdom Pseudomonadati; phylum Bacteroidota; class Bacteroidia; order Bacteroidales; family Bacteroidaceae; genus Phocaeicola; species uncultured Phocaeicola sp. Next base: position 58,356 of record NZ_CAOOSE010000021.1, read on the forward strand.
GCAGCAGCCATAGGTTCAAAAATCAAATAGACATCACGTCCGCCAGCATGCTCCGCACTATCGCGAACGGCACGGAGTTCGACTTCCGTACTTCCCGAAGGCACACCGATAACCATACGTAATGAAGGAGAGAAGAAACGATTGCCCATGTTTACCTTCTTAATCAAACCGCGCATCATTTGTTCGCAAGCGTTAAAGTCGGCAATCACACCATCACGCAAAGGACGTACTGTGCGAATATTCGGGTTCTCTTTCTCATACATCATTTTAGCCCGTTCGCCTACGGCAATCATCTTGTCAGTGCGACGGTCGAGTGCAACGACCGAAGGTTCGTCCACTACAATCTTTCCATTATTCAATATGATGGTATTGGCAGTGCCAAGGTCCATCGCAATCTCTTGTGTAAAGGAGAATAATCCCATAATTTTTATTTAGTTGACAGGTACAATGGGAGGATGTGTCAAAGCCGGAATCAGTTATCTTCCTTTTGACACACCCTCTCAAACTATTATATTAGTGTTTAAAATGACGGATTCCGGTAGTGACCATGGCTACTCCATGTTCATTGCAATACTGGAACGTCAATTCGTCTTTTACAGAGCCTCCCGGCTGGATAACAGCTTTCACACCTTCCTTGTCGGCGATTTCCACACAATCGGGGAAGGGGAAGAAAGCATCACTTGCCATTACTGCGCCATGCAGGTCAAATTCAAATGATTTGGCTTTTTCGATAGCTTGCTTCAGGGCATCCACACGTGAAGTCTGTCCAACACCGCTTGCCAGCAATTGTTTGTTTTTAGCCAAAACAATAGCATTGCTCTTACTGTTCTTCACTATCTTGTTGGCAAACAGCATATCTTCCACTTCGGCAGCCGTCGGAGCTTTCTCGCTTACCTGTTTCAAATCGGCAGCAGTTTCCACATCCAAGTCTCTCTCCTGAACCAACACACCGTTCAACAAAGAACGGAACTGTTTCTTAGGTAACTTAGCTTCCTTGCGTACCAAGATAATGCGATTTTTCTTCTGTCCCAGAATTTCCAATGCATCCACATCATAATCGGGAGCTATGATAACCTCAAAGAAAAGCTTGTTGATTTCTTCCGCCGTTTCCTTGTCAATCACTGCATTGGTAACCAATACACCACCGAAAGCTGAAACCGGATCGCCAGCCAAAGCATCCTTCCATGCTTCGAGAACGGTAGGACGTGAAGCCAGACCGCAGGCATTGTTATGTTTCAGAATAGCAAAAGTAATTTCATCGAATTCATCAATCAAATCAACGGCGGCATTAATATCCAGCAAGTTGTTGTAAGAGATTTCCTTTCCGTGAATTTGGTCAAACATAGCGTCCAAATTACCATAGAAATAACCTTTTTGATGCGGATTTTCACCATAACGAAGCTGCTTTTGATCTTCCACCGCACAACGGAAAGCAGAGCCTTCGCCACCGTCAAAGTAATTGAAGATAGCCGAATCATAATGAGATGAAACGGCAAACGCTTCCTTGGCAAACCAACGACGTTCTTCTTTTGAAGTAGTAGCGCCATGTTCCAGCAACATATCGCGGAACGGTTTGTATTGTGCCTGGCTAGCAATAATTACCACATCATTAAAGTTCTTTGCAGCAGCACGTATCAATGAGATACCGCCTATATCTATTTTCTCGATAATAGCCTGTTCCTCGGCACCGCTGGCAACAGTTGCCTCAAACGGATACAAATCAACGATAACCAAGTCTATTTCGGGAATTTCATATTTCTCAATCTGTTGCATATCCTGTTCCAGACCGCGACGGCACAGAATTCCTCCGAAAACTTTCGGATGCAGTGTCTTTACACGTCCGCCCAGAATAGAGGGATAAGTAGTCAGGTCTTCTACCGCTTTGCACGGGAAGCCCAGTGATTCAATAAACTGTCGTGTTCCGCCTGTTGAGAGGAACTCTACTCCTTCTTCGTGTAGTTTGGTAATAATCTCGTCCAAACCTTCCTTGTGATAAACCGATACCAATGCGGTTTTTATTCTCTTAGCCTCTGACATTTTTAATAGATTAAGTATTTGGGCTACAAAGGTATGAATTTTCAGTTTATATCTTCCACACAAAAAGGTGAAATATTATTTATCGACTCATATTTGTCCTAAAACTCGGATTGTAATACAAATGTAACATGTATGACATTCCATCATAACATGGCTCCCCTACTTTTGCGCCCATTAAAAATAGAGTGAACAAAATTTATGGAAACAATGTTTTTGGGAATCGTCGTATTCCTCTTTCTGCTGGCCATATTCGATTTGGTAGTAGGCGTCAGCAACGACGCAGTGAACTTCATGAACTCCGCAATCGGTGCCAAAGCCGCATCATTCAAGACCATCATCGTCATCGCCGCCCTCGGTATCTTTATTGGTGCTACGCTGAGCAATGGAATGATGGACATCGCGCGCCACGGCATCTTCCGCCCGGAGCAATTCTACTTTCAGGAACTGATGTGCATCTTCCTGGCCGTCATGGTGACGGATGTCGTCCTGCTGGACATTTTCAATTCTTTAGGAATGCCTACCTCCACTACCGTATCCATGGTATTCGAATTGTTGGGAGGTACTTTCGTCTTGGCCCTCATCAAGATAGCGGGAGACGAAACCGGCATGTTAGGCTTTGCCGACCTGCTGAATACGGAAAAAGCATTGTCCGTCATTTTGGGTATTTTCCTCTCGGTAGCCGTAGCCTTCTTCTTCGGCACATTGGTGCAATACCTCTCACGCCTTCTCTTTACTTTTAATTATACCAAGAAACTGAAATACACCATCGGTCTGTTTGGCGGTGTTGCCGTAACAGCCATTATCTATTTCATGCTGATAAAAGGACTGAAAGACTCTTCCTTTATGACCCCCGACAACAAACACTGGATTCAAGACAACACTCTGATGCTGGTAAGTTGCAGCTTTGTGTTCTTCACCGTTCTGATGCAAGTGCTGCACTGGTGTAAAATCAATGTGTTCAAGGTAGTCGTTATGCTGGGTACTTTTGCCCTTGCCATGGCCTTTGCCGGCAATGACCTGGTCAACTTCATTGGTGTGCCTTTGGCAGGTTTCTCTGCTTATACCGACTTTATGGCCAATGGCAACGGCAATCCGATGGGGTATCTGATGGATTCGCTGAATGGCCCCGCCACTACTCCATTCTTATTCTTGTTTCTGGCCGGTGCCATCATGGTGTACGCACTGATTACCTCGAAGAAAGCACAAAATGTAGTAAAAACATCAGTAGACCTTTCGCGTCAGGACGAAGGCGACGAAATGTTCGGTTCATCAGCCGTAGCACGTAGCATTGTCCGCTCCACCATGACTGCTTCGGAAAATATTGCCAAGATATTGCCCGACAACTTGAAACGCTGGGCCGACAACCGTTTTAGTAAGGATGTGATGATTATGGAGAACGGTGCGGCATTCGACTTGATACGTGCCTCTGTCAATTTGGTATTAGCCGGTCTGCTCATCGCGGTGGGAACTTCTTTAAAACTTCCCCTTTCCACCACTTACGTTACCTTTATGGTTGCCATGGGTAGCTCATTGGCCGACCGCGCATGGAGCCGTGACAGTGCTGTTTATCGCATCACCGGCGTTCTTTCCGTTATCGGCGGATGGTTCATCACTGCCGGAGCTGCCTTCACCATCTGTTTTGTAGTTACACTCATTATGTATTATGGTGGCACATTTGCTATGCTGGCTTTGATTGCACTCGCCATATTCCTGTTAGTACGCAGTAATATCAACTATAGCAAGAAACAGAAAGATAAAGGCAAAGACGATATATTCGCACGCCTCATTGCCAGCAAAGACAAAGAGGAACGTTGGACACTGCTCCGTCAGCACGTCAACAATACACTAGTGACCGAAATGGCATTTACCAACGAAACTTACCGTCAAATAACCGACGGATTCATCAATGAGAATCTGAAAGCGCTGCGTAAAGCCGTAAGTAATACCGACAGCCAGAAAAAAATGCTGAAAAAAATACGCCGCAAGGAAATCTTGGGTTTGCGCCGCATTGACAACTTTACCGCTATCGAGAAGAACACGTGGTTCCATTTGGGTAGTAATAGCTGTGAACAGATGCTCTACTGTCTGAAACGTATCTGCGACCCATGCAAGGAGCACGTAGACAACAAGTTCACTCCGCTGTCAGAACGCGCCACCAACGAGTTTATCCCCATCTGCAACGAAATGACCGCCCTGATGACCCGCGCCACAGAAGTGCTAGCCAATAAGGACTATACCCAAACCGATGCCCTGCTACGCGAAGGTTCTCTGCTGAAAAGTAAGATTTCTACCCTGCGCAAAGAGCAAATGGACCGCATACAGGAACGCGACGTAAATGTAAAAGCCTCTATGGTATACCTCAATGTGCTACAAGAATCACAGGAATTGGTATCCTGCTGGCGTCATTTGCTACGTGCAGACCGTATGTTCCAGACCGATTTGAAGAAATAATACGCCTATTCCTATAATAAATAATAAAATAGTGATAGCTTCTTTTCCTTATTTAAGGAGAAGAAGCTATCTTTGTCTCATCATAACCCTTGATTATTCATAATTATTACAATAACAATCTATGGAAAACCTCAATCAGATTATCAAGCAATTCCCCGAAGTGGGCGAAGTAAAAGAAGTAAAAGCACTGACATCAGGGCTTATCAACCAGACTTATTTAGTAAAAACTGTCGATCCTCAAGAAGCTGACTACGTATTACAGCGTATCAACCATCAGATATTTACAGACATCGACATGTTGCAGCACAACATCGAAGTGGTGACAGGCCACATCCGTAAAAAACTGGAAGCACAGGGCGAAACAGACATCGACCGCAAAGTGCTCCGTTTCCTTCCGGCTACCGATGGAAAAACATTTTATTATGACGGCGAAGGTTACTGGCGCGTATCAGTGTTCATTCCCCGTTCGCAGACGCTGGAAGCCGTAACTCCCGACTCTTCTTATTTGGCAGGTTTGAAATTCGGTGAATTCCAAGCAATGTTAGCCGACGTGCCCGAACAGTTAGGTGAAATTATTCCTGATTTCCACAACATGGAGTTCCGCATGAAACAATTGCGCGAAGCTGTTGCCGCCAATGCAGCAGGCAGACTGAGCGAAGTGCAGGACATCGTTGATGCCATTGAAAAAGATGCAAATGAAATGTGTAGTGCTGAACAGTTGTTCCGCGAAGGCAAACTTCCGAAACGCATCTGCCACTGTGATACCAAAGTCAGCAACATGTTATTTGATGAAAACGGTAAAGTGCTTTGCGTTATCGACCTCGATACTGTAATGCCCAGCTTTATCTTCTCTGATTTCGGCGACTTCCTGCGTTCAGCAGCCAATACAGGCAAGGAAGATGAAAAGGATTTAAACAATGTCCGTTTTAATATGGAAATTTTCAAGGCATTTGCCAAAGGATACATCGAATCAGCCCGTTCATTCCTGACTCCGGTTGAAGTTGAGATGTTGCCTTATGCAGCTACTTTGTTCCCATATATGCAGGCTGTACGTTTCTTGGCCGACTATATCAACGGTGATACGTATTACCAAACCAAGTATGAAGGTCACAATTTGGTACGCACAAAAGCCCAATATAAATTATATTTGGAAGCAAAAGCTGCCGTGCCCGAAATGAAGGCTTATATTGCAGGTCTGCTGTAATAGATATTTTTTCATGGAAATGTGTCAAAACACGGATAATACTGTCGTTTAGCTTGTAGGGGCGAGGTTCGCTCGCCCGAAAACTGTTTGCTTTGTGTATTCGGGCAGGCAAACCCTGCCCCTACAGCTGACAATTGGATAGGCCGGTTTAGTTTTGACACACTCCCATGTATAATCTTCACTAGCGTTTGGGAATATCCACAAACTTCTCACTCTTTCCTTTCAGATGTTCAGAGAAATAATCCACCAGTCTCCAATAGAAATATTCATTCATATCACCGAAGCCGTGGCGTTGTTGCGGTAAAATCAGCATATCAAAGCGTTTACCGGCACGTATTAGTGCGTCGACTACCCGGAGCGTATTTCCCGGATGCACATTGTTATCAATGTCACCGTGAATCAGCAGTAAATTGCCTTTCAGCTGTTTAGCAATCTGAGGATTGGTCGATATCTTATAAACAAAGGTAGTATCTCCCTTTTCGCTTACCACTTCCTTTACTCCGTGATGTGTTTCGCTCCACCAACGATTATAAATATTATTATCATGGTTTCCGGCACATGAAACGGCAACCTTAAAGAAGTCCGGATATTGGCACATGGCAGCCGTACTCATAAATCCGCCTCCTGAATGTCCATGAATACCCACCTTATCTATATCTATATAATTATAACGCATTGCCAACTGCTCGATAGCATATTTGTGGTCGGCCAAGGGGTAATCGCGCATATTGCCATATCCATAGTTATGATACCACTTGGAACGGCTTGGATGTCCGCCACGCTGCCCTACCGAAATGACAATAAAACCGGCTTGTGCCAATCGGTCTGTACGCGGAGTCATGCGGGTAAACGGATAAACCGTACCTTCGACCTGCGGACCCGGATAAACATAGTCTACAATAGGATATACCTTTGTAGAATCGAAATTAAACGGTTTATACATCACACCATAAAGGTCAGTCACCCCATCGGCTGCTTTCACCTTAAAAGGTTCCGGAAACTTGTAACCGGCAGCAAAGAGTTGCGAGAAATCACTTTCCTGAATCGTTATCACCTTGTTGCCGTTTGTATCCAGCAGGTCGGCACAAGGCACTGTGTTGACACGTGAAAAGTTGTCCACCACAAAACGCGCCTCATCATCCACTTCCACACGATGGAAATAATCTCCCTTCGACAGTTGTTTCAGTCCGCTACCATCCAAATTCACCCGATACAAGTGTTCATAATATGGATTTTCTTTCGGATTCATACCATTAGCCGTGAAATAAACGACACGCGCTTTATCGTCTACTTTCAATATTTCTTCCACATGCCAAGGCCCCTTCGTGATGCGGTTTTTCAAATTACCTTTGTCATCATATAAATAAAGATGCGCCCAACCGTCGCGCTCACTCCACTGAATCAGTTCCTTTCCATTGTTCAAAAGATGCAAAGGACGCGTTTCCTGATAGGTATTCATGCGTTCTTCAATAACAGGAACAATAGAATCCTGTCCTACAGTATAAGAACAAATATCTACCCGATGCAAGTCACGGCTTTTACGTGAAAGATAGAAACGGTTATTATCACCCAACCAAATCAAAGGCTGGTCTTCCATGTCACGCTGTTTCTGCAACCACGGACTGTAAGAGAGTCCCAAAGTCTGGTCTTTATAAGCACTCACCTTTATTTCCTTCCGGCTGTTGTCACTCATATCAAACAAATACAAATGATCTATCGGAGCTTCTTTTTCACCGGGCATCTGATATTTATAGGTTTCCAGCGTAGGACGCGGTTGTGCCATAGAGTTAATCACCCACAACTCTTTTACGGCCCGATCGTCGGAAACAGTCGTTGCAAAATGACGGGAGTCGGGCGACCACACCCCATACACCCTGCGACGCTTGCCATTACACAGCGTATCAGTGTTGAGCATGCTATAAGGAATACCGTAGCCAAAATCTTCCATACCGTCTTTAGTCAGTTGAATTTCGACAATAGTACTGTCCTTTTCATCCTTCTTTGCCTTCTCATAATCTTCACGGCTCATGCGATAAAGATTCAGGTCTTTGGCATAAACCACCGTCTTTCCGTCAGGAGAGATTGACCCCCATCTGATTTTCTTGGGTTCTTTTTCTTTATCTTTCAGATGAGTGAGCTTACGGGTAGGATAATCATAAGAAAAATAAAAGACTTCTTTTTCAGTCTTACCTTTTTTGTCTTTTTTCTCCTTATCCTCTTTGGGTTTGGCATCCTGGGAAGACACTACCTCAAAAGTAAAAGTACGGCCGTCTTCTTGAGCTTTCAAGTTCTTAATGGGAAGATGGCGCGCTTCAAAAGGGTCCTTTACTATTTCGGTCAGTTGCGAGGCCATTTCATCACGGTCGAAAAGCTGCTTCTTACTGCGTGCCGAAGGGTCTACCACATACCAAAAAGTACCTTCACTTGTTTTATACTGAAACCAGAAGCTGTTTCCTTTCTGAAACCAATGCGGGTCTACTACGGTAGAGAACAGCATGGTATTCAGTTTCTCCTGAGTAAATTTCTCCGCCTGTAAGTACTCGGGCAAACGTTCCTGTGCCTGCACTATGGGCGTGGTTGTACATAATCCACCTACCAACAAGGTGAACAATAGCATTTTCTTCATAATATTTATTTGTTATCGTGTTAGTTTCTTCTCTTTATACTCTGTAGGAGTCATACCGAAACGCTGTTTAAAACACTTGCTGAAATAACGGGGATCATTGATACCGACCATATAAGCTATCTGTGTCATATTATAATCGCCCGTCTCAATCAACTGAGCAGCGCGAGTGACTCTCATTTCCTTTATAAACTCAATAGGTGCCAAACCGGTCAGTGTTTTCAACTTCTTGAAAAAAACGGAACGGCTCACTGCCAGTTCTTTCACCAAGTCGTCTACCATCAATTCGCCATTATCCATGTTCTGCTCCATCAGTTCAGTCAGTTTATCCATAAATTTACGGTCATGGACAGACATTTCAGGCTGTTGCCGTTGCGGTTCTTCCGTTTCTTCGGACAAAGAAACGGCCTGCATTCCCATCATCTTCTCCCGATAGAGCTGCTGCAATTTATTCCGTCTTGCCAAGATATTCTCTACCCTTGCCTTCAGATAAGTCGCACTGAAAGGTTTGGTGATATAATCATCAGCTCCCTGTTCCATTCCCTGCAATTTGCTGTCGGTATCCGACTTGGCAGTCAGCAACACGACCGGGATATGGCTGGTAGACATATTTTCGCGTATCTCTTTGGTCATCGCTATGCCGTCCATCTCCGGCATCATAATATCACTGATGATGATATCCGGAACAAACTTCAATGCTTTTGCCAACCCTTCGGCACCGTTTGTTGCCTCTATTACATTGAACTCCGACAAGAAAATACTTCGCAAGAAAAACCGTAATTCCAAATTATCCTCCACCAGAAGCATGGTCTTATGTTCTCCCGGGTTAGTCACTTCGTCCTCTTCCGAAGAAGCAGTTCCACTGCCATCGGCAACCGTAGACACAGGACGCTCCGCCCCCATCTCTATATCATCGGAAATAATAAAATCCACATTCTCCGTGAAATGCTCTTTTCCTTTTAGAAATTCCACGGTGAAGCAACTGCCTTCGCCCTCCTTACTGTCGACACGGATGCTTGCCTGATGAAGCTCAACCAATTCTTTAACCAACGACAGTCCGATACCCGAACTTTGTTGGTTAAACAGATTCTTGTCCAGCAGATTCTCAAAACGCACAAAGAGGGAAGCCTTCTTGCTCTCAGAGATACCGATACCCTGATCTTGTACCCCTACAGCCACACTATTCTCATTCTCATGAATAAACAAAGTAATCATTTTACCTTGCGGCGTATATTTAAAGGCATTGGAAAGCAAATTGAAAACAATCTTCTCCAACTTATCCGTATCCACCCACAACTTTAAAGAAGGCTTTTCACTCTCAAAAAGGAAATCGATATGATGGTCTTCCGCCAAAGATTCAAAATTATCCATAAGTTGATGAACGAATGGCACGATATCTATCTGCTCGATGCGCAACCTCATCTTATTCTTCTGAATCTTTCTGAAGTCCAGAATCTGATTTACCAAGCGGAGCATACGGTCGGTATTTCGCTCCACTATCCGTAACTGCTCGCGTACATCATCGCTCAGGCCGGCTGTTTTCAATACATATTCCACCGGACCGGCAATCAGGGTCAAAGGCGTGCGCAGTTCATGAGAAATATTGGTAAAGAAACGCAGCTTTATATCCGACACCTGCTGTTCTACCGACACTTCATGTTTCAATCTGTAAATGGTGAACAAGATATAAACACCGGCAAGCAATATACAGAGAAAAGCCAACACATACAGCACCATAGCCCAGGGAGTCTCCCAAAACGACGGAAGGATAGTGAGCTGCATACTCCGTTCATTCTCCACCCAGACCCCGTCACTGTTGGTTGATTTCACCCAAAAGACATAATCCCCTTTCGGCAGGTTCGTATAGGTAGCCGTACGCTGTTTACCCACATAGTTCCATCCTTTGTCAAATCCTTCAAGCCGGTAAGCGTAACGGATATTTTCCGGATAAACCCAATCAAGTGCGGCAAAAGAAAATGTCACAATATTTTCTTTATGGGAAAGAACCAAATGCCCTGTATTGTTCAAAGCCTGCGGCAGGATGCCCCCTTCCACTCCGGGAGCAACTTCCTGATTCGATATTTTCAGTCCGGAAAACAAGACAGGCGGCACATAATCACTTTTACTGATTTCCTCGGGGTTAAAATAAACGACTCCGTTACTGGTCCCAAACAGCATAGTCCGCGAACTCAGATTGAGGGAAGTACTTTCTTCAAAACGCAGTTTATCACCAAAATCACGTTCGTTGTAATTTTCAAAGCGCTGTTCGGCAGGCAGGAACTTGCTCAATCCGCTTTCCGTGCTCATCCACAAGTTGCCGTTATCATCTTCTTCTATCGACAACAGGATATCCGACAGCAAGCCGTCCTGAATGGTATAAGATTTGAAGACTGCATTCCCCTGCTCATCCATGGAAACCAGTTGGTTAAGACCACCGCCAAAGGTAGCCACATAGACATTTCCGTCCCTTGTAGTGAGAATGCGATACACGTTGCTGCTACTCAAACAGTTCATATCACCCGGCACAGGAGCATAAAGATGAAATTTAATGGATTCCGGCTCTCTGAAATCTTCCTTAAAACACAAAGCTCCATCCGTGCCACTCACCCATATATTCCCTTTCCGGTCTGAAGTGATATGGCGTAACCTATAAAAACGGTCTGTCGGAAAGCCTTTCAGGTTATTGCGGTTGTTGATAAAGATATAGTTTCCTTCGGGGGTACGGTCGATGTAGTTAAGCCCGCCGCCGAAAGTAGCCACCCAGATGCGGCCATGCTTATCTTCGTGCAGCCAATAAGCACTGTTATGGCTCAGACTATAAATATCATCTTCATTATATTCAAAGCGGATTAACTTATATCCGCCCCCATCCGGTTGTGCCAGAACGACTCCTTTTCCCTTGGTAGCAATCCATATATTCCCTTTCGAATCCTGCATGATATGATAGGCCACCCCGCTCAGCGGCTGTCCGTTCTTTGCTATCATTCCCCCTTCAGTCAAATACCCCAAATAAGAGAGTTCATTGGTATATACTTCTATCTTACCGTCTCTTTTAGACATCCAGATGCGATGTTCACTATCCTCAAACAAGGCACGCACCGTATTGGAATTCAAGTCATAACTACGTCCGGCATGAGGATACAAATGAAACTGGCGCCCATAGAACGTTACCTTTTCCAGCCCTTTGGAGTGAGTGCTCAACCATAAATTGCCTTGCTTGTCCGAAAGCATGGAGTGCAGTTTATTGGAGAAACGCCATGCTGGTACATTCGGGTCATTATAAAACGGAAGCAACTTATCAGCCTGACGATCATACCATGACAACCCTCCGCCTTGCGGGTGCACCCACAAATTGCCATTCATATCCTCACAGATATGAAAAGCCGGATAAGACCGTTCGGCTCCCTGAGGCTCCACCTTCATTTTATCTTGCTTAAACACACCGGTAAAGGGATTGAAATGGCAGACCTCCCCCCACACTGTCATCTCAAACCAAGCCTGCTGCTTACTGTCCACATACACAGAATGGATATCATCGGATGGAAATGCGGGGCAATTGGACTTGTTGTAGACTTTACTCTCTTTTGTTTCCGCATTATACACTACCAACCCCTGACTGTGTGTGGTAACCAGCAGTCCCAGTCCTTCTATCTCATTGATGGAAACAATCTTATCTTTCAGCGGCAGCTCCCAGAGCCGAAAAATATCATTCTCCAGCGAGTAACACCAAATGCGTCCTTTATCTGAGCCGAAATAGATTTCATCCCCATACGTGCAACACGTATAGAACGCCTGGTTCGCCTCTTCATTCCCCATCCGGGAATTTACAAAATAAGTGACAGGTTTTTCATTGTCACCGCCCACTTTCATCAGTCCGTTGGAAGTAAGCAACCACTCCTGCTGCTTTCTATCTTTATATATATTATGTACGCGCGCGTTAAATCCGCCCTCTCCCTGCCCGCGTGTGGCATACAGTCGGGTCGTGAGACTAAAATCTTCGGGATTTGTTTTCACACGGATAGCACCTTCCGACTCCAACGGCATCCACACCACACCATCGGACAAGATTTTGATATCCGTACACCTCATCCCCTCTCCCTTTTCGTCGGCCGGAACCGATTCAAATCTTTCAGTCTTTTGGTCGAAACGGAAAGCATGATTGTCATAGGTCAATACCCAGATATAATTATATGGGTCTACCTTCATGACATCCACACGATTGTTGGTCAAAGCTATTTTATTGCCTTGGCGAGCCTTGTAGATTTTAAAATCATAACCATCAAACTTATTTATACCGTCCCAAGTAGAGAACCACAAAACGCCATTATAATCTTGAACCATGCTCATAACGGAATTTTGCGACAATCCATCCTCCGAAGAATAATGAGTAAAAACACAATTGGGCTGGGCATTCGTATTCAATGCCAGAAAGGCCAATGCCAAAATCAGGAACAAGTGTTTTTTCATGTAACAGATACTCAATAAAATAATGTTTCAAAAATACATAAAAAACAGCATATCCGACAAGAATAAGGGCATAAAATCGTCATCTTTTCAAATCAGTCAGCAATGTATTACCGTTCTTTGCCGGATTCCATCCATCCTCTCCTGCCAATATCCGGTCTGCACCATACTTTTTTATCTCTTTCAATTGTTTGCCAAAAGATGCGCGTCCTTTTGTATACGCCCCCTCTCCCCTATTTTCATATTCAGCATAAAATACTGTTTTCTCGGCTTCTTTCTTATTCCAGTTGTTCCAACCTTCGGGAGCAATATGCTTTCCCAACTCACAATGTATGAAAACCGCCTGTGCATAAGGTCGCCACGGACGAGACAGATACACCTTCCGCGCCCCGTCACTTCCGGTCAGCCTGCAACCGACAAACACATAGCCATAACTCTTCCCTTTATCTGTGGCAGGAGCCGTCACATATCCGTCTGCCAAACTATGAATGACACAATCCTTGAAAAGAGCAGTCGACCACCCGAAGATAAAATCCACCGTACCTTCTATATAGCAATACTCGTAGAACTGTCGACTCGACTTGCCGTAAGTATAAAGCGTATCCTGATTGCCCAGAAAGTGGCAATTCTTAAAATAGGCGCGATCACCGCTGACAAAACAGGCCACAGCCTGCCCCACCCGTCCGGCAGTATTCTCAAAAGTCAGATTCTCGGCATAAAAGTCCGGTGCATAAATATAGCAAGTGGACGAACCGGAAGTAGACATCTCCTCGCCAAAACAATTCAGGCGGGAAGCATAATCGTCATTCGTCAACACAGCTCCCGACTCCCCTATCAGCGAAATATTAATCTTACTCGCGGGTATTATCACCTTTTCCTTATAGACTCCTTTACGCACCAAGATAGTAGTACGTCCGGCTTTTCTGAAATCCGGCACAGCATTCACCGCCTCCTGAACGGTAAAAAAGTCACCACTTCCGTCTTTTGCCACAACAAAATCATAATGACGCACATACGGAGCCAGTGCAGGTACCTTTTCGGCAATTACATCCACCGTCAGACCGGCTATTGTGCGTGCGCCATACACATTAAGGTGAGTATTGTCGGCACGCCCTTTAGGACAGGCTGCACAAACCCCTTCGGGAATCCACATAAACAGTTTTTTGGAAGCCTCAGCCCCCAAGCCCTCCACCAAATCATGAGTTATCTTATTCATATCCACAAAAGGAACCTCCAACTCTTCAGCCACCCTACGCGGAGAATCCAAATACTTTCCATGTGTATCTACCAAAACATTTCCTTCCTCTGCCATCATATCTTTAGACATATCTTTGCGCATATCATCCTCTGCCACAGCATGTTCGTTATGACCAAAGCTACGCCTGACAATGGAATTAAACAATACAGGGATACCTCCCTTTTCTCTTGTTTCCTTCACAAAGCGACGCAAATTATCATCAAAAGTCGTTCCGGGCTCTGTATGACGCGCCGAATCCGCCTTTTCATCATTATGTCCGAATTGGATAAAAACATAATCCCCCGGTTTTATTTTATCAAGCACGACAGCCCACCGCCCCTCGTCAATGAAACTTTTGGAGCTGCGGCCGTTCACGGCATGATTGTCCACGTGCACCTCTTCACTGAAAAAGCCTCCGAGCACATGTCCCCAGCCACGCTCCCGGTTTCCTCCGTTCAAAGACTTATTGGCCATCGTGGAATCACCAATCATAAAAATAGTCACTGTCCTGTCGGTAGTAAATGCCGAAAAGACAAACAAGGCAATAAACGCCATCCATAATTTTGCTTTCATCGTTCCTATCTTTTGTGTATCTGTTTTATATGCTTATCAAAAAACTCCAGCACTTCCTCCTGTACTTCTCTGCTACAGAAATGCGGCAAATCATAAAACTTAGTTACCAGCATCTGTCCGGCCTCCCTGCTTTCCCACACTTCCCTCATGGTGGCAAAAGCCTTTCTTCCCCCTTCCACCGGAAAAAGTTTATCCTTCAATCCATTGATAAACAACATCGGTTTGGGGCAGGCAATGGAAGCCACGTGCGGATAATCCATCCGGTTTCTGATACCCGGAATAATCATGGCATAGGCAGACCCTCCTTTATTCTGATTGTTGGTGAGTGTCATCAGGCTGTCCGTGGTATTCATCCAGCACACAGCAGCCGCAGCCTTTACCACATCCGTAGCCGCACTTACCATCCATGCACGATGTGCCCCCATCGAAAAGCCCATGGCTCCGACCTTATCCTTATCAACAATAGACAGACTCGCCAGAAACTCGGCACTGCGTATATCATCCCAAGCAATCAATGCTCCCCATGACATTCCCATCTGCAAAAGATTCGCCGCCAGTGCCTGTTGCGACTCATAACGCACCCCTTCCTTTCGTCCGCGCTCTCCCCAGAAAAGGGCATCGACAGCCAGCACCACATACCCTTTCGATGCCAAATAATCACCAACGAACCTGCCGTCATAACATTTTTCAGTCCATCGGTTTGCATCCTCCATCGTCTCCTCATCCACCCCGAAAGGTCTGACTACCTTTTCTTTTCCGATAGAAAAATGCGCTCCATGGTCGTGCAGCAAAAGCACAGCCGGAAAAGGCCCCTTTCCATCGGGAATCAGTAAATAGGCAGGAACACGGGAATAACCGGACACACTGAAAACAATCTTCGCTGCCCGATATCCCCGCCGTTGTTCTTCAGCCGTTGTTTGCATGTCAAAGGGAACTGAAGGCGGAGCCGGTTGCATACAGTCGAGCAAAGTCTTCCGCGCCTCTTTACGCCACACCCGAAAATCTTTAATAACGGAATTCCCCCATGCCATAGGGTAAGTAAGATTCTGCTTCATCCGGCAGTAAAAGAGAGGCATATCTTTCTCGGTTTCGTATCCGGGATTTTCTCCCACAGGCTTTCCTTCTTGCGCCAAGAGTATGCAAGGGAACATGATAAACCGGCATATACAGAGTAATATCTTCTTCATTGTGTCTTTCACATTTATGAGACACAAAATAAGCTATTCCAAAGGGAAAAGACTGCCAATAATTGTTCTTTTCCTCGTATTTTTTATTCAAATGTATATGGCACCTACGAACAATATATATAAGCAATCATCTATCACAAGATAAAACATTTACTTGGGTCAACCCCATTGGTTATATGTTCATTTTGAAAAATATATGGGCTTGCCTCATTGATTATCAGCTTTAGAAATTGGAGTGCAAAAATTCCACCACAAACCGCAGAATTTCCAAGAAAGCCACTACCTTTGTACTCAGCAAGCGTTCTGTAACATCCATGCAGAAATGCCCTATCAGTCAACACGTTGTATCTGATAGCGGACATTCCACAAAATGGCTGAAAGAAGGAGATACAATACGTATATGCAAAACAGCTGAAAAGATTATCCCAAAAGTAACTGAGGTAATGAAGGGGATGGCAAGAACTGGCAGTACAGTTAGGTATTTCTAAAAGAGAAATGGATGTGTTTGCCAGAACGTTGGATAAACAGTGTAAGGGATGAGCATAAAAGTCATTATTTATAATCAATCTGTAACCAAATAAAACAATCCACAGATATGAAAACAAGAAGTAATACCTTTTTAATAGCAAGTGAAATGGCATGGGAACCTGCCGGCGAAGGAGTCGTACGCCAAGTGATGGGATACGACGGACAAGTGATGATGGTAAAAGTAAAGTTCGAAAAAGGAGCATGCGGCTCTCCACATTCCCATTATCATACCCAGACTACCTTCGTGGAAAGTGGGAAATTTGAATTTACCGTTGGCAATGAAAAGAAGATAGTGGAAGCAGGTGACGGCATTTACATGGAACCGGATGTGCCGCACGGATGCATTTGCTTGGAAGCAGGAATATTGATAGACTGTTTCAGTCCGACGAGGGCCGATTTCTTGGGAAAAGTTCCAGAATAAGAATATAGTTAGAGATAACTAAAATCAGCTACAAAAGTCCGTGGCAAGTATCAGGTGTAATGTCGGCTCTCGACTATTCTCATAAATGTTTTGTCATACAATGACTGAATCCACAAAAACCAACAGTCTTTTTCGCCCTACAAGCGGAAAAGCTGTCTCTTCCTTCTTCCTTTCATTAGTCGTTGAAACGCCCTGCCAGTGGGGGTTCCGGTAGTGAACGGACATCCCGTCACCGCCCCTTCAGCTTCCTTTCATCTGTAAAACTTCTTCCGGCTTTAATTTTTTCGATAACGCTTTACGGTAGGGGCGGACCCATGTGTCCGCCCAATGCCCCCAATAACTTAAAGTGAACTGTTCTCAGGCAGACACACGGGTCTGCCCCTACAGAAAACGGTAGTCTAAAAAGATGAGTACACAAGGGAATTGCTGAAGGCAGATTGTGAAGGGACTTAGAAAGCGCGGCTGAAGGGAGGATGAGGGGATGTGCTGTCATTCTTAACCGACTGATTATGTGAGTGTTCTAATTAAAATGTAAGGATGAACGGAAAGAAGGATGACCGGCTTAATGAGGGGATGAT
>NZ_CAOOSE010000022.1:0-74408 GCF_948499155.1 uncultured Phocaeicola sp.
GATAATAACAACGAAATCCCGCTTCCGGCAGAAGCGGGATTTTTTTATAATATATATACGAATGAAAAAGATAGCAATACAAGGTGTACCGGGCTCATATCACGACATCGCCGCCCACAAGTTCTTCCCCGGGGAAGAAATCGAACTAATCTGCTGTTCCACGTTCGAAGAAATCTTTGCGAACATGAAGCAGGATAGTAATGTGATTGGTATGCTCGCCATCGAGAACACCATTGCAGGCAGCTTGCTGCACAACTACGAGTTACTGCGCGAAAGCGGAATGACCATTGTCGGCGAACATAAACTGCGCATCAAACACAGCTTCATGTGCTTGCCGGACGACAATTGGGAAACACTGATAGAAGTCAACTCACACCCCGTCGCCTTAGCGCAATGCCGCGAATTCCTGATGCAACATCCCAAGCTGAAAATTGTGGAAACGGAAGATACGGCAGGAAGTGCGGAAGCCATCAAACGGGAAAATCTGAAAGGACATGCCGCCATCTGCTCCAGATATGCCGCCGATTTGTACGGAATGAAGGTATTGGAAGAAGGCATCGAAACAAACAAACACAACTTCACCCGTTTCCTGGTAGTGGCCGACCCATGGAAAGCCGATGACCTGCGTGAACGTTCGAAAGTGAACAAAGCCAACATCGTTTTCTCCCTCCCTCATAACGAAGGAAGTCTGTCGCAAGTGCTCTCTATCTTTTCTTTCTATAAAATAAACCTGACCAAAATTCAATCATTACCGATTATAGGCCGCGAATGGGAATATCTGTTCTATGTAGACGTGCTCTTCAATGATTATTTGAGATACAAGCAGTCTATCGACGCCGTTTCACCATTAACAAAAGAACTTAAAATATTAGGAGAATATGCAGAAGGAACATCAACCATATAATATTCAGCCGGCAGACCGCCTGGCGAATGTTAGCGAATACTACTTCAGCCGTAAACTGAAAGAAGTGGCACAGATGAATGCCGAAGGTAAAAACGTAATCAGCCTGGGTATCGGAAGCCCTGATATGCCTCCTTCGGAAGAAACCGTCAATGTGTTGTGCGAACAGGCAAAGCGTCCTGATGTGCACGGATACCAACCCACTGTCGGCATTCCCGAACTACGCAAAGCCATGGCCGACTGGTACAAACGATGGTATAATGTAGAGCTTAATCCGGCAACCGAAATCCAACCCCTGATTGGTTCGAAAGAAGGCATCCTGCATGTTACGCTGGCATTAGTCAATCCGGGTGACCAAGTGTTGGTTCCAAATCCGGGCTATCCCACTTACACCTCTTTAAATAAGATACTGGGAAGTGAGATTGTGAACTATAACCTGCGCGAAGACAACCATTGGCAACCCGACTTTGAGGAACTGGAACAGATGGACTTGAGCCGTGTCAAGATTATGTGGACCAACTATCCCAATATGCCGACCGGAGCGAACGCCACCATGGAACTATATGAAAAGCTGGTTGACTTTGCACGCCGCCACAACATCGTGATTGTAAACGACAACCCATACAGTTTTATCCTGAACAAGAAACCGTTGAGCATCCTCAATGTACCCGGCGCCAAAGAATGTTGTATCGAATTCAACTCTATGAGCAAGAGCCACAATATGCCCGGCTGGCGTGTAGGAATGCTCGCCACCAATGCACAGTTCGTACAATGGATATTGAAAATCAAGAGCAATATAGACTCTGGCACTTTCCGTCCCATGCAACTGGCAGCCGCACAAGCTTACAACAACAGCGTGGAATGGCACGAAGAAGCCAACATCAATGTATATAGCCGCCGCCGTCGGCTGGCAGAAGAGATAATGAAAGTGCTCGGCTGTACTTTTGACTCCAACCAAGTAGGCATGTTCCTCTGGGGACGCATCCCCGATTCCTACAATGATGTGGAAGAGCTGACCGAGAAGGTATTGCACGAAGCACGTGTGTTCATCACTCCGGGCTTTATCTTCGGAAGCAACGGCAAACGCTATATCCGCATCTCGCTTTGCGCCAAAGAAGAAAAGCTGGCCGAAGCGCTGGAAAGAATTAAAAAGATAATGTAATAATACCAATCAAATCCTGTCATTCCGAATGAAATGAACAACTTGAATACGGCCGCTATGTGTTTACAGATTCTTTTCTAATTATTCAGAATGACAAAGACATAGAAGAAACAACAAAACAAGATAACCTTATGGAACTAGAATTAAAACCTATCGAACTTCCGGGAATTGAAAAGAAACGCCCGATGATTATCGCCGGCCCATGCAGTGCCGAAACAGAACAACAAGTTATGGATACAGCCGTCATGCTGGCCAATAAAGGTATTAAGATTTTCCGTGCCGGCATCTGGAAGCCGCGTACCAAGCCAGGTGGCTTCGAGGGTATCGGCGTGGACGGTCTTGCATGGCTGAAACGCGTGAAACAAGAAACCGGTATGTATGTTGCCACCGAAGTGGCTACTGCCAAGCACGTTTATGAATGTCTGAAGGCCGGTATCGACGTGCTTTGGATTGGTGCACGCACCACTGCCAACCCATTCGCTGTGCAGGAAATAGCCGATGCACTGAAAGGTGTGGATATTCCTATCTTGATAAAAAACCCGGTCAACCCTGACCTTGAATTATGGATTGGTGCTTTAGAGCGTATCAACAATGCAGGTTTGAAGCAATTGGGTGCTATCCACCGCGGATTCTCTTCTTACGATAAAAAGATTTACCGTAACCTACCGCAGTGGCATATTCCTATCGAGTTGCGCCGCCGCATTCCCGAACTACCTATTTTCTGTGACCCCAGCCATATCGGTGGCAAGCGCGAGCTGGTGGCTCCCCTCTGCCAACAGGCGATGGACTTGGGTTTTGACGGTTTAATAGTAGAGTCACACTGCAATCCCGACTGTGCATGGAGCGACGCTTCACAGCAGGTAACCCCCGATGTGCTGGACTATATCCTGAATCTGCTGGTTATCCGCAAAGAAACACAGACAACCGAAAATCTGGGTGAGCTGCGTAACCAAATCGATGATTGCGACAATGAGATTATCGAGGTATTGGCCAAACGTATGCGTGTCTGCCGCGAAATCGGTACATTCAAGAAAGAACATGATATGACCATCCTGCAGACAGGCCGTTACAATGAAATTCTGGACAAGCGCGGCGCACAAGGCTCACTGTGCGGCATGGACTCAGACTTCATTAAAAAAGTATTCGAAGCCATCCACGAAGAAAGTGTAAGGCAACAAATGGAAATCATAAATAAATAAACCGATGAGAATATTAATCTTAGGAGCCGGCAAAATGGGCTCCTTCTTTACCGATGTATTAAGCTTCCAGCACGAAACTGCCGTATTTGATGTTGACCCGAAACGTCTTCGTTTCGTTTACAACACCTACCGATATACCACACTCGAAGAGATTGAAGAATTCAAGCCCGAACTGGTTATCAATGCGGCTACCGTAAAATATACATTGGATGCTTTTCATCAAGTATTGCCCGCTCTCCCCAAGGATTGCATTATCAGCGATATTGCTTCGGTAAAAACCGGACTGAAGGAGTTCTATGACCAATGCGGTTTCCGCTACGTGTCTACCCACCCCATGTTCGGCCCTACATTTGCCAACCTTGACAAACTAAGTACCGAAAATGCCATCATCATCAGCGAAGGCGACCATCTGGGTAAAATCTTCTTCAAAGACTTGTACCAGAACCTCGGCCTGAACATCTTCGAATATACCTTCGACGAGCACGATGAGACTGTGGCCTATTCGCTGTCCATCCCATTTGTTTCCACTTTCGTTTTTGCGGCAGTGATGAAGCATCAGGATGCTCCGGGAACGACTTTCAAGCGTCACATGAAGATAGCCAAAGGAGTATTGAGCGAAGACGACTATTTGTTGCAGGAAATTTTATTCAATCCCCGCACCCCTGCACAAGTAGAAGGTATCCGTACAGAGCTGAACGAGCTGTTGGATATCATCAACAACAAAGATGCTGCGGGGATGCGTGCCTATCTTAGCAAGATTCGAGAGAAGATTAAATAACGCATCTGTATAGATGGAAGGGGGTGCCACAGTTCCAACCAAACTTCTGGCATCCCCCTTTCTTATTTCATCAATACAAATAACTTATCAACATACGGCACAACACATCACCGCCCAAAATGCCGACAAGAGCCACTGCCCACAAATGCCAGCGCTTCAAGTTGCACGACACTTTCAGAGCGTTAAACAGCCACACAAGGGTAAGCAGCAGAAACGGAATACCCAACAATGACAGAATCATAGCCGGCAGGATAAAAGGCTGCGCCAGCAGTTCCTGAGGAGACATGCTCATGTCCATGTTTGCCATCATCTGCATGGGAGGTGCCAAATAAATTAAAGTCATCCCGAGCAAAGGCAGCTCTGCAAACAATACGGTCCCCAACACATCGATGGGCCGAATGCGGGAACGCGAGAATATTTTGCCGCCCAGATAAAACAACAAAGCAGGTATCAGCCACACTATCAGATGCTCTGCCAGATAACACCACCAGGCAGGGTTGGGCGCCTGACCGAAATGAAGCAACCCATGATAATGATAGCCGGCATAATAACATATTACAGTAGAAACCACCAGCCCCAACGCTCCCCATGCCAATGCCCGCGCACCGGCAATCTGTATAAACGGATTCACCGCTTTGTCTATCATTTTATTTCCCATTATTCATTCATTTTAGAAAGTTTGTCAATTAAATCGTCCAAGATATTTCTCACCGTGGGATAACTGACGCCCATGCTTTTCGCCATGTCCTTCAAGCTTCCGCTCGATTTGACAAAGTCAAGAATAAACTGTTGCTCTTTATCCGAAAGCCGCGCCAGCACAGGCAGTTCAAAGTCTCCGCACACCTCCGTATGGCACTCCTCGCAAAAAAGTCTTCCCACCCTCAACGGCGCATCGCACGCAGGGCATTGCAACGGCAGACGTTTCTTCATTTCTCCCATATCATTTCAGACCTTTCACAAATGTGCTGACAGAAGTTATCAAAGTACTGTTCACCGGCAGAGAAGGATTTCCGTAAGTCGGCATCTGCTGCTGCATGGCCTTCGACTCACAGTCTTTCAACACATGGTTCATCTTGTCAATCAAAACCACCTCGGCAGTCGGGCAACCCTTCTTCAGAAGTTCGGCATCTTCCACCGCTACCTGAATATCATTTTTACCCTGAACGATGAGAACCGGCACTTTGACAGAAGCAATCACCGTCTGGGGATTATACTTGAACCAGGAAATCATGTAGGGCTGGACAGAAGCCCGATATAATGATTGCAGATAAGCCGGCACGTCACTCACTTCCTTACCGTTTTTCAAGGCCTCGTTGATGGATGCCACCTCTTTCTGCACCGTTTCCGGAGTCTGTTGAGCGGCCACTTGCGCCTCTATTATCTCGTAGGCAGGACGGCCCGCACCGGCAATCGAGATATAGCCTTTCACCTTCGGCCGGTTCTGACAGGCCAGCATTCCAATCAACGCCCCTTCACTGTGCCCCGCCACCGTGATTGTAGTAAAACGTTTCTCTTTCGACAGGTAATCAATCCAGCCCGTCACATCATTCACGTAATCTTCAAAACGAAGTTTCGCTTCCTCCTTACCTGCCGACGCACTGGTTCCTATCCCGCGCTTGTCAAAGCGCAAAGAAGCGATGCCGTTTGCCGCCAAACCTTCTGCAAGGAACTTCAAGGAATTATTTCTCAAGTTGCCAACGGCTGAGTTACCGTCCATATCCGTAGGTCCGGAACCGGCTATGACAAGCACCACCGGACAGGTTTTCACCCCACCGGGAAAAAGCAGTTTCCCTTTGATTTGTCCTTCCTTGGTGTTCAGCACCACATTTTCTTCCAAAGGAAGCACCTGCGCCCGACCATAAAGGACGCACAAGAGAAACAGACCAGCTAAAATTAAATTCAACTGTTTCATATATTTCACATTTAAAGATGATTCATTGGACAAATGTACCTATTATATTGAATAAAACAAATTAATAATTGAATATTATTAACCACCAGTTTAATTATATTCAACACGGTCCGAATTTATCTTCAGTATGAACTGACAATTATATCTGCGCGACTAAGCTGTCAAGACGAAGACATCTTATCGTTTCAGCCGGGTGACACTGTCGTTCCACCCGGCTGAAATTATCATGTCACCAAGGTGAAACGGCAGTTCTACCCGGCTGAAACGGCGAAGACATCCTAATAAACCGAGAAAGGCTTATTATTAGACTGCCAAAAACTTGTATATATCCCATTTTATTACGAATATTGCAACCGCAAAAGAACTTGATAAGACTATGATTACACCTCGAAAGACCCGTATCCCCTATTTGGATTTCTTAAAATTCTTCGCCATTGCCAGTGTATTGTTGGGACACTCCGTGGAACAAACCACCGGAAATGATTTTTGGGACAACCCCATCTGGAGTTTCATTTACACCTATCACATGCCCTTGTTCATGTTGCTGTGCGGGTATTTCTTCGGTTCCTCGCTCAACTTATCTTTCGGTGAGTTGGTGAAGAAAAAGTTTGTCCAACTGGTCATCCCTTCCCTTTCCGCTTTCGTCATCATGTATGTGTTTGTCACACTCAGCGGATACAATCCCTGCCCCGAACTGATGGACTTCAGTTGGCTCGGCTTCTTCAACACGATATGGTTCCTCAAGTGCGTCTTTTTCTGCTACCTTATCGGCTACATTGCCCTCAAATCCTTACGCCGCTTATGGGCGGCAGTCCTGGTTTCCGTTGTCCTTTTCACCATCCTGCCCTTGGGCAATGTAGATAACATCAACTTCATGCTGCCCATGTTTTGGCTCGGTTACTTCTGCCAGAAAGAACAAGAAGTGATTAACCGGCATCGCAGCCGGTTGCTGATTGCAAGCCTCATCTCCTTTGCCGCCCTGCTTCCTTTCTGGTCGGGCAGACTCACTGTATATATGGTTCCCATCCAAGTGGTGGACTGGGCTAACGGCACTGTGGACTGGACAAACTTAAATATCACCGTCTACCGCATGGTTATCGGCATGGCGGGCAGTATGGTCTTCTTTTTATCGGCACCGTGGGTGTACAGCAAGATAGAACACGGGCGCCTCACCCCTACATTGAACAACGTAGGAAAATGCACTTTGGGAATCTACTGGGTACAAACCTTCCTGCTGGAGTGCACGCTGCACGGACTGGGCTTCTACATCGGCACCGCCGGAAGCTTTATTGTAGGTCCCACGGTAGCGACACTAGAACTGATTCTTTGTTATCAAGTAGTTTTGCTGCTGAAAAAGAACCGTTACACCCGCCTGCTCTTGCTGGGGGAGAAATAAACCTGCAACGGATTAATTCATAAGAAAGCAAATTTTCATCATTTTCCTTTTCTTATTCATCCAAACAAACTATCTTTGCCACGTTTTGTTCCGCATACCTCCGACCGATGCGAGGAAGCGGATGAAAAGGGAATCAGGTGCAAGTCCTGAACAGTCCCGCTGCTGTAAGCTCCATCTACCCTGAAAAGATAGGTTTACTTATCACTCACGCCACTGCTTGTATATATAATAAGGTGGGAAGGCAAGTAAACAGGAGTAAGTCAGAAGACCTGCAAAACGTAAAGTCATCGACCGTCGCTTTCGAGGAAAGAGCAGCGGTAAGAATGCGGTATTTATTCATTAATACTTTTTTAAAATGAGAGAAAACAACCAGGCTTATAAGCTATGGCTTTGTCTATTTTGCAGCTTTCTCCTATTGCCGTTTGATATGCAGGCACAGGAGAAAAGAGATTCCATTACCGGAAAGGTGCATAAAATAGATGAAGTCACGGTAACTGCCAAACGTCCGCCTGCCAAAATAACAACCGGCAGCCCTGTACAACTTATCAACAAGGAAGATATAAAGAACCTGGGATTACAGAACATGGCAGATGCCGTAAGGCGTTTTGCCGGAACCAACGTCCGCGATTACGGAGGCATAGGCGGTCTGAAGACCGTTTCCGTCCGCAATTTAGGGGCTGCACACACAGCTGTCAGCTACGACGGAGTAGTTGTCAGCAACAGTCAGGCAGGACAAATCGATATAGGGCGTTTCTCCCTCGACAATGTATCCTCTCTGTCATTAGCAATCGGACAAGATGAGAATCTGCTGCAACCGGCCCGTCTGTATGCTTCGGCAGGAGTACTCAGCATTGAAACAGAGAAACCCGTCTTCGAGAACGGGAAATCCTCTCTGTCACAAATACAAATCCGGGGAGGAGCCTTCGGCCACATAGCCCCATCCATACGCAGATGGCAAAAGTTGGGAGAACACACCAGCCTGTCGGCCGATGCATCCTTTATGCGTGCCGACGGTAATTATCCCTTCACACTAGAAAACGGAAAATACATCACTCAAGAGAAAAGAAACAATTCGGATATTAATACATGGCAGGGAGAGGCCAATCTGTTTCATACTTTCCATGACGAAAGTACGTTGGATGTGAAAGCCTATTATTTTTATTCCAAACGAGGACTGCCCGGTGCCGTCATTCTATACAACCCAAAGGCAGAAGAACGCTTGTGGGACGAGAATTTCTTTACCCAAGCCCGCTATAAGAAAAGCTTCTCGCCCAAATGGACTTTGCAGGCGCAAGCCAAGTTCAACCATTCATGGAACAAATACGAAGATACAGATGTGAAGTATGAAAACGGGAAGCAGACCGACATCAACCGTCAGGATGAATATTATCTGTCCGCCGCCGTACTTTATCGTCCCGTCAAAGGTCTGGAATTATCGCTCGCGCAAGACGGATTCATCAATACCCTTCACACCAATATCAACGACAGCCCCAACCCGGTGAGATACTCCTCACTCACAGCCCTCAATGCACGTTACCAATGGAGACGTATCAAGCTATCGGGAACATTGGTGGGGACTTTCATTACGGAAGAAGTAAAAGCAGGGAATACTCCCGACGACCGGAAACGCCTGTCGCCCACCCTGTCTGTTTCCATTCAGCCATGGAAAGAAGAACAATTATACGTCCGCGCAATGTATAAGAATACGTTCCGCGTACCTACCTTCAATGACCTTTATTATCTACGCATAGGAAATACCTCCTTACGCCCGGAAAAGGCACGCGAATATAATATAGGTGTCACTTGGAACGGCAAGCCGTTTTCGTTCACCGATTTCCTTTCTGTCACTCTCGACGGATATTATAATGAAGTAACCGATAAAATAGTGGCCTTTCCCAGCACTTATGTATGGAAAATGCAGAATTACGGCACGGTACATATCACCGGACTCGATGCGACAATTGCCACCTCCATACCGGTCTGCCCTCACATAAACGTAGGATTAAGCGGCAATTACTCTTGGCAAAAAGCAATAGATATGACAAATCCTGATGCCAAGAATTATAAAGACCAACTGCCCTATACGCCTCAGCATAGCGGCAATGCTTCGGCTACTATCGAAACTCCCTGGATTAATGTGGGATACAGTCTGACAGGAGTGAGCGAACGCTATTACATGGCACAGAATATTCCGGTGAATAAGATAGACGGTTATGTAGAGCACACAGCCACTTTATGGCGGGAGTTCCCGATGAAAGGCTGTCACCTCCGCCTTCAGGCAGAAGTTATCAACCTCACTGACAAACAATATGATGTTATCAAATATTATCCCATGCCCGGACGTTCCTGGCGCATAACGGGAGTATTAAGATTTTAAACAATATAAATGTCTAACTTTTAAATATTAATTATGAAACTAAGAAGTCTATTTTTTGGTACACTGTGTATGTTAATGCTGGGTGTTTCATTCACCTCATGTAGTGATGATGACGATGACAGCAAAAAAAACGATGAAGGTTCGAAGGTGGAATTGCCTGAAAACCGTGTCTATATTTTGAATATGGGATCTTATCAAAAAAACAATGCCGGCATCACATTCTATGCTCCGAACAAATCCCTAGATGTCATTGATGACATTTTCTTCAAGCAAAACAATGCCAAATTGGGCGATACGGGACAAGATATGATAAGCTACAATAACCATATCTACGTGGCTGTGTATGGTTCAAAATACATCACCAAACTGAATGAGGCTTGTGTAGAACTGAAACGCTATGAATTTACAGATGAACAAGGGCAGCCACGCTGCATGGTTGCCGAGAATGGAAAAATCTATGTAACCCTGACTAGCGGAAATGTAGCGCGTTTGGATGCCAATACATTAGCCTTCGAAAAGATGGTTGCTGTCGGTAAAAATCCGGAAGGCATTATTGAAGAAGATGGAAAACTGTATCTGGTAAATTCAGGATTCGGCTATGACAACCGTTTGTCTATTATTGATATCAATACATTTGATAAAGCAGAAAACATTGAAATATTCCAAAATCCGAAAAAGATTCTGGAAGCAGGAGACAAACTGTTTATTCAAGGTTACGGTAGCAATGACTATAACAATTATCCTTATCCTGTGGTTCTCTTCGACCCGATAACCAAGACGTATAAAGAAATAGGTAAAGGCGTCTATATGGCAGAACATGACGATATAGTATATGTCATCTATTCTGAAACGAACTATGCAGACAACACTTCCACACACACATTATACTCTTACAATGCCAAGACCAACGAGAAAGTAGAAAAAGCATTCGTGCAAATGCCCGATAAGCTAAAGACAAGCATCATCACCATGTTGAGCATTAATCCTGAAAATGGAGATTTCTACATTGGCGCAGGAGACTATACCACCAACGGAGACATCTACCGTTTCAAAAAAGATGGTACTTTCATTGAAAAGTTCGAATGTGGCATAGCTCCTAAAGCAGCCTTATTTATTGACTAACCAATGAAACAATATTCTCTCTTTATTCACCTGATGCTTTCGGTCTTGCTTCTTTCCGCCTGCGGCGGAAGAAGCAAGACTTCTTCTGCTTCTATTACAGAAGAAGCAATTCCTTTGCGTTATGCAGAGAACCTCAGCCTGTCTGCAACCGAAGACTATACCATCGCCCGGCTGCGTAATCCATGGGATACGACCCGCATACTGCATACCTACGTCTTGGTTGACAAAGAAAAGCCCCTGCCTGCCGACTTGCCGGAAGGGACGCTTGTCCGCACTCCATTGAGCAAGGCCGTTGTTTACTCATCCGTACATTGCGGATTGCTCAATCAGATTGGCGCTTTGAAAAGTATCGGAGGAGTCTGTGATTTGAAGTATATCAAACTGCAAGAAGTGCAGGATGGCTGCCGCACAGGAAGCATCGCCGATGTAGGGGACGGCATGAACCCGGATATAGAAAAGATGATTGACCTGCACCCCGATGCCATTATGCTCTCCCCCTTTGAGAACAGCGGCGGATACGGACGAGTGGAGAAACTCAACATTCCCATTATCGAATGTGCAGACTATATGGAAACTTCGGCATTGGGACGTGCCGAATGGACACGCTTTTACGGACTTCTGTTCGGGCGGACGCAACAAGCAGACAGCTTGTTTGCGGAAGTGGAAAAGAACTATCAGGAGCTGAAAGCATTGGTTGCCCCCCTTTCATCCGCACCGAGTGTAATCAGCGAACTGAAAAACGGTTCGGCATGGTATGTTCCGGGAGGGAAAAGCACTTCGGCGCAGCTATATGCAGATGCAGGAGCCAATTATGTGTTTGCTGCAGACGAACATAGCGGTTCCGTTCCTCTTGCTTTCGAAACGGTATTTGATAAAGGCCAGAATGCTGACTTTTGGCTCATCAAATATAATCAGGCCATTGACAAGACTTATAAAGAATTGAAACAGGATTATGCTCCATACGCCGGCTTCCGTGCTTACAAGGAACGGAAGATTTACGGATGCAACACCAATAAAGTCTCCCTTTATGAAGATTATCCTTTCCATCCCGACTGGTTGCTGAAAGATTTGATAAAAATCTTCCATCCTACGCTTTTAGAAGGGTATGAATTAAAATATTTCACTAAATTAGCGGAGTAAACTTCTGTGGAGCAGGTTTTGCCTGTCCGAATGCATTCCCGAATGTATCTTTCTGTATGCATTCGGGAATGCATTCGGACACATGGGTCCGCCCCTACGGTAACAAAACAAAATGAGAAATAAAGGAACGAAATACGGCATCATACTGCTGCTCCTTATCCTTGCATTGATAGGAGCTAACCTGCTGTTCGGCTCGGTGAACATCCCTGCCGAAGCGGTGGGACACATCCTTTTGGGTAATGAAGTAGAAAAGGCAAGTTGGAGTTTCATTGTCTGGGAATCCCGCCTGCCACAAGCCATCACTGCCCTGCTTTGTGGAATGGCACTCGCTACATCGGGACTGATGTTGCAAACCACCTTCAATAATCCATTGGCCGATCCTTCCATTTTGGGTATCAGTTCGGGAGCCAGCCTGGGAGTAGCGTTGGTCATGCTGGCGGGAGCCGGTACAATCACTGCCGGCGCGTTTACCCTCTCCGGTTTCATTTCTGTCATTATCGGCGCATTCATCGGTTCCATGATAGTGATGGGGATTATTCTTTTCTTCTCCACCTTGATAAAGAACAGCATCATGCTGCTTATTATAGGAATTATGATTGGCTATATCACCTCGTCTGCCATTTCCCTGCTCAATTTCTTCGCCACGGCAGAAGGAGTACACTCTTATATGATTTGGGGGATGGGCAACTTCGGAGGAGTATCCTTACAGCAACTTCCCTTCTTTTCCGTAGTCACCGCAGCGGGGCTGCTGATTACCATCCTCTTGATTAAACCCCTGAATGCCCTGTTGCTGGGCACCCGATATGCCGAAAACCTGGGAATCAACATCCGTCGCACCCGCAACCTGCTGCTTATCGCCACCGGACTGCTGACAGCCATCACCACCGCTTTCTGTGGGCCTATCTCTTTTATCGGACTAGCTGTGCCGCATATTGCCCGCCTGATGCTGGGAACATCCAACCACAACTCGCTGCTGCCTGTCACCATGCTGACAGGAGGAGCCATTGCACTGCTCTGCAACTTCATCTGTATTCTGCCGGGCGAAGCCGGTATCATTCCGCTGAATGCCGTGACTCCTGTCATCGGTGCGCCCATTATCATTTATGTTATCGTAAACCAACGTAAAATTCAATATTTCAATTAATGAAGAAGCATGCAGTCATCACCGCAACGGATTTATGTATCGGTTATCGCACCCATAAAGAAGAAAAGAAAGTGCACGAACATCTTTCTTTCCGACTCTATCCGGGCGAACTGACCAGCCTGCTTGGAGCGAACGGAGCCGGCAAATCAACTTTACTCCGTACATTGTCTGCCTCGCAACCCTCATTGGCAGGAGATTTGCAATTACTGGACAAACCTTTACACCACTATTCAGAAAAAGAACGTTCACGCACCATTGGCGTGGTTTTGACAGACAAGACACAGGCCGGAGGATTGACCGTATATGAACTGGTAGCCTTGGGACGCCAACCGCATACAGGCTTCTTCGGACGCTTGCATCGGCATGACCATCTCATTATCAAAGAAGCATTGGAAGCCGTAGGCATTGCCCACAAAGCCGAAAGCTATACTGCGGAGCTTTCGGACGGGGAACGGCAAAAGGTAATGATAGCCAAGGCATTGGTACAAGAGTGTCCGCTGATTATATTGGATGAGCCGACTGCTTTTCTGGATGTGGTAAGCCGTATTGAAATTATGACCTTGCTGCACAAACTGGCTGTAGAGCAGAACAAAGCGATTCTGCTGTCTACCCATGACATTGAACAAGCCTTGGTGCTGTCCGACAAACTTTGGCTGCTGTCCAAGGAACAAGGATTGCAATGTGGAACGACGGAAGATGTGATTCTCAGCCATCGAATGGAGACTTTATTCTCACATGAGAATATTCTGTTTGATTACAATCACGGCATCTACTATCCAAGAGTGGATGGGAAGAAAGGAATCAGGGTAGAAGCCAGGAATGATACTCTGCTGCATTGGACAATCAATGCACTGAACCGCCACGGTTATACCTGTCTGCTATCCAAAGAAAAGAACCCGAACACGCCTCACCTCCTTGCATTATCGCCTGACAAGCTGGTACTTACATGGGAAGGGGAAACACAAACGTATTCCTCCTTCGAAAGTTTATTGACACAGTTCTATTAAAAGATTCAAATTCTTCAGACTGCCTGAGGTATTCCAACAGGCAGACCAAGCCTTTTCTGACTAAAGATTAAGGGATTACTTGCAGTCACCTACTATGTGTCCCACTACAGCATAACATACGTCCTGCTACAGTGGGATGTACGTCCTGATGCAATGGAACGTAGTAATCTTCCGTATAAGAATCCTTAGCCCACCTATAAGAATCCCTTAACCTGACCGGCACAGGAACTAATCCAACTCATCATCCAACGCTTCCCGCATTGCTTTTATTTCTCCCTTGATTCGTCTGCGGACTCTAAATCCTATATACAGACCGATTAGCAAGCCACAAAAAGCACCATAAAGGGCATAGACTTCATGTAACAAATACAACTCTACTATAAAGCAGACCAGCACCGGAACAGCCAGGGATATTCCAAAAAGCATGCCCGTCTTTTGATATTTCTCTAATTTATAGGTGGCAATCAAAGCCTCTTTCACCGTCATCCGTTTGTAATCCAAGCGGGCGAGTTTCCACCATATAAAGCCTTTGTGGGCAGCCATGACCATAAAGAACACAAAGAACATATATACTGTCCAGTCCGGAAATCCTTCCACATTTCGTTGTATCATCACTATCCAGAATGGAGTCATCAGGCATATACTTGTCATCATCTGATATTCCCTTATCAACCGTTGCTGTGAAGAGACTGCACGATTCTGTGTAATCCGACTCACCGGCGCCTCGTTCTCCGATTCCAGTTTATCCATCTGTTTATCCATCATTTTCCAACCTTTTTTCAATTCTTCCAGTTCCATAGTTACTCCTTTCTATTGATTTGCCAATCCATTTAATTTTTCCTTAATCCGCTTCAATTTCGAAGCAATATTATTGCGCGAGATACCGGTGATTTCGGCAATCTCTTCATACGACCGTTCGTCCAGCCACAACAGAATGATGGCTTTCTCCAAACGGTTGAGCTGACTGATGAGCCGGTACATCTCGCGCAGATGTACCGCTTTCTCATCGCTCTCATCAATCATCAAGTCGAACAGGCTTTCCAACGACATAGTATCCGTAATCTTACTGTGTTTGCGATAGAATGATATACAAGTATTCAGACTCACCCGATAAATCCAGGAGGAAATCTTCGCTTCTCCTTTAAAACTTCGGAATCCTTGCCACAGGTGTATCAAAACCTCCTGATGCAAATCTTTCAAATGCTCCTCGTCTGTGGCATAGAGATAGCAGACCTTGTAAATCAGTCTTCCATACTCTTTTATCAGAGTCAGAAACGCTTGCTCATTCTCCTTTTCTCCTTTCATATTCTCCTTTTTTACATAAGACGCAACCTTTCCCGAATAGTTGCAAAGGGGGGTGTCAAAACAAAAATGCCCCTTCCGAAAAGTGACAGATTGTAACTGCCAAACTTAAAAGAGCCATATCGAACTCTATTTCGAGTAATGATACGACTCCTTCTCTTGCTTTTTAGGATGCCCAAGTTTCAGATTAAAAGTCCTTCTTTGGTTTAACTTAGTTTTGATACACCCTCCCTGTTTAGTTTATAAACAACTTCGCATAGAGTATAAACAGACAGATGACAAGTGTCTGGGAAAAGCCCAAACGGTTAGTTGACCGTATTCCGGAACAAATAAAAATCCTTCCGCCCCTCTTACCGAACAGCGGTATAAAATGAAGTATCTTAAACTTTATCGGCAGGGAGAGTGAACACCATCCGGCAGCCTTCCTTATAATCAGAGTCAATCATAATCTGTCCTCCCAATAATTGTGCAGCCAGCCGACTGATAGCCAGTCCGAGCCCTGTACCCTGAGTAAATTCATCTACTTTGGTAAAACGCTCGAACACCCACTCCTGCTTGTCTTCGGGTATGCCGATGCCGGTGTCTGTCACCACTATCTCTATATGCTGTGCATCCATCGACAAATGGCAATCCAACGTTATTTTCCCTCGAGTAGTAAACTTGATTGCATTCAGCAATAAATTATCAAGTACTGTCGCTATCAGTTTTGAGTCAGAACAAACAGGATATTCATTTTTCCAAGAGTCGAACAACAATTCCACCTCTGGCTTTAAGTCGTCTTTCACACGTTTCAACGCCAAAGAACATAAATCGTTTATGCTGACCGGAATCTTCTTAATCTCTTTATCCATTGTATCAAGAGTAGAAAGCTCCAGAACATCCCCTACTAGTTTCAACAGGTTATTACTGTTTTCCGTTATCACGCTTGCATACGTTTTCATGTCCTCCTGACCTCTCAGTTCCTCGACAAGCACTTGTGAAAAACCTACAATAGAGTTAAGAGGCGTTCTTATCTCATGACTCATGTTTTGAATAAAAGCACTCTTCATGCGACTGGCATTCTCGGCACGCTCCTTCTCTTTGACAATAATCTTATCAGCTTCAGTCAATGCCATATTCTTCCGGCGCAAATCAAACTCAGAATGACGCAAACGCCTGTTCAGTCTCCACAGCTTAAAAGTAAACACACACATCACTAGAATAAAGATTCCCAATCCTATCAAAGATACATAGGTCGTATGCAACTTATGTCTGCTCATGGCAAGCTCCAACTCACTGTTTTCTTTATTAAGACGTGAAACATCCATGATTGTCGCAAACTCTTCCAAAGACACTTGGGCATCCCGTCTTTCCAGCGAATCACGCAACTGAATGTATAAACTGTATTGCTCATTCGCTTCCTTTTCACGACCGGGAACCATTTGAAGAGCTTCCGCTTTTACCTTTAAAAAGCGCAACTGATCCACTCTGCTTTTATCATAAGACGACTCATATAATTCCACTATTTTACTATACTCTCCGGTCAACCAATAATAATATGTTTTAATATCACACAAATCATTGCCCATATCAGGAAGGTTTAAAGCTTCCGCCTTCCGGATAAGCTGTTCTACTTGCCGCGCATTTCCTTTCTTCCACCAATAAAAAGCATCACTTTTCATGACTGAAAACTCTTGGGAAGGACGTTTCACCGCTACGTATGCTTTTTCCAATATGGGCTTGGCTTCTTCTGTCTTATTCAGATTTATCATATCATGAGCCAAAGTAGCGTATATCAGACTAAGGTTAAAGTCTTCAATGTCGTATTGTTCTATCAGTTCTACCACCTTCTTTTGATATTCATAAGCCAATTGAACATTATTTTTCAGGCTATAGACATTCCTCATTGACTTATAACAAGAAATCAGTCCGGGCATATAATTCTCTTTTGTGGCTTCTTCCTGCATAGTTTTCAATTCCAGCAAAGCCAAATTGAATTGTTTCTTTATAATATAGCCCTCTATGTATCTTCCCCATATCCAATAATAATACTTAGGCTGACCGGTCTGTCTGGCAAAATGCTTCACCTCTTCCGAATAGTAGCGAAGGCTGTCCATATCCATTCCACAGAAATAAAAATAACTGGCCTTATGACACAGGGCGGCCGCCTGCGTACGTTTATCTCCCAATTTTTCAGCCATTCTAAAAAGAGTATCAGCCGCTTGAAGAATCCCGGGTGTCCTGCTGATTCTCTCACACCTTTGATAATAAACAAAGAGCGTACTGTCCATGTTAAACTGATTATTTTGTGCAGTCAGAGAAAATACACAAAGCAGGAATATCAAAAAGGGGAATAACCTTTTCATAAAACAATGATTTTAGTAAATTCACAAATGTAGTTAATATTAAGAGATTACCATCCTCTTTTGCATAAAAAAAGACTCCACCACTTTATTTACATTCTGCTGTGAAGTCTTTTCCTAATATATATTTACAGAGAAATTATTCTTTCATCAAATAAGCCTTGAAGCTATCAAAGTCTTTATCCATCGGAATACTCTGCTTGGTTCCTTTCATGAACTCCTGCAGCTTGGCGGGAATCTCCACTTTGCCGCCAATGATAGCTTCCACTGTTTCAAGGAACTTTGCCGGATGCGCCGTTTCAAGAAAGACACCGGTCTCGCCCGGTTGCAAGCTTTCCGAGAGGGCGCGATAACCACAAGCTCCGTGCGGATCGAGCAAATAGCCTGTTTCCCGATAGGCTTCCTTCACTGTTTCGCGAATCTGTTCATCTGTATAGGTCGCACCCGAGATTTCCGCTGTAATGGCAGCGTGATTGTTATCGTACAATGCCAGTACGCGAGCAAAGTTACTGGGGTCGCCCACATCCATTGCATTGGCAATGGTAGCGATGGAAGGACGCGGATTGTATTTTCCGGTCTGCAAGTATTGATAGAAGATATCGTTCCGATTGTTGGCTGCTATAAAGCGTTTCACAGGCAAACCCATACGCTTTCCGAACAGACCGGCCGTAATATTGCCAAAGTTACCGCTAGGCACACATACCACCATCTGATTCGCCTTTCCTTCTTTCTTCAACTGCGCGTATGCATAGAAATAATAGAATGCCTGAGGCAGGAAGCGGGCCACGTTAATAGAATTTGCCGAAGTCAGTTTCATGTGCGCATTCAAGTCAGCATCCATAAACGCATTCTTTACCAATGCCTGACAATCGTCAAACGTACCGTCCACTTCCAAAGCCGTAATATTCTGTCCCAGCGTAGTGAACTGCTTTTCCTGAATTTCGCTGACCTTTCCTTTCGGATAAAGCACATACACATGGATACCTTCCACTCCGAGGAAGCCATTGGCTACTGCACTGCCGGTATCTCCCGAAGTAGCGACCAGGACATTCACCTGCTTCTGCCCTTCTTTTTTAATGAAGTAACCCAGCAAACGGGCCATGAACCGTCCGCCCACATCTTTAAAAGCCAAGGTAGGGCCATGAAACAATTCCAATGAGTAAATATTATCCTTCACCTTTACGGCAGGAACATCAAAACCCAACGTATCATAAACAATTTGTTTCAATGTATCGGCCGGCACATCCTCGCCAAAGAAAGCATCAGCTACCCGATAGGCTATTTCCTGAAAAGACAGGTGTTCTATGTTATCATAAAATTCTTTCGGCAACATTTTAATAGCTTCGGGCATAAATAAACCTTTGTCGGAAGCCAGCCCCTTCACAACAGCTTCTTCCAATGAAGTAGCCGGGGCCTGATGATTGGTACTATAATATTTCATAATATAGATTGTTTTTTAATCGTTATGCAGCGCAGGGGCTGCCATAAACTCGTTCATAAACTCATCTTCTTTCATCACTCCGTAACTGCCTTCCACACAAGCCACCTCGTCAAATGTCTGTACATTGTCCGGCTCTATGCCCGGATAATAAATGAGGAAAGGCACCGGCTCAGCAGTATGTGTACGCAGTTCGCAAGGTGTGGGATGATCGGGAAGCACAGCTATGGCAACCGGTTCCGTCCAATCTTTTACCGCCTCATAGATAGGACCGACAGCCCGCTTGTCCAGATTTTCAATCGTGAGCTGCTTCAACTTAAAATCCCCCTCATGCCCCGCCTCGTCACTGGCTTCGATATGCAGATATACAAAGTCGTCTGTCCGAAGCGCTTCCAATGCGGCGGCAACCTTGTTTTCATAATTTGTATCATAGAGCCCTGTTGCCCCTTGCACTGTGATGCGGCGCAATCCGGCATAATATCCGATTCCGTTAATCAAATCGACAGCCGAAATGACCGCACCTTTCCTGATGTCCGGATACTTCTCTGCCAATGGTTCCATCTGCGGACGATAGCCCGGACTCCACGGCCAAATGCTGTTGGCGGGGTCTTTACCTTCGGTTATACGCTTCTTGTTAATGGGATGTTCAGCCAGCAATTCTTGAGATTTCAGGATAAGGGCATTTATCAGTTCTGCCGTTTCCTGTGCTTCCGGCACCTCGGCCTTCACCATCAGCGGACGGAAAGGTTTCAACGGAACGTCATGGGGAGGCGTGCAATCCAAATGCTTATTGCCTCCTTTTATCACCAATAAATGACGGTATTGCACCCCTGTATAGAAATGAATGCGGTCTGTGCCCAACTTCTCTTCCAAATAGTTAATCAACACATCAGCTTCTTCGGTGGTGATATGACCGGCAGAATGATTCTTTATATTATCTCCTTCAATGCAGATAATATTGCAACGCATCGCCATGTCACCCGGTTGCAGGTCTACTCCGATGCTCGCCGCTTCCAACGGACCGCGCCCTTCATACACTTTCGGCAGATTATAGCCCATAACCGACATATTCGCCACTTCGCTGCCCGGATGGAAACCCGGTGCAACGGTCATCAGCCTTCCGGTACGTCCCATACGGGCAAGCTTGTCCATATAGGGTGTAGCAGCATATTGAAGCAATGTTTTATTTCCCAATGATTCAGCCGGCCAGTCGGCCATACCGTCACCCAGAATAATAATGTGTTTCATAAGCCTAAATGTTTGCGATACTCATGATGTCGGCAAATACTCCGGCAGCAGTAACACTGGCACCGGCACCGTATCCTTGTATCATCATTGGATATTCTTTATATCGTTCGGTGGTAAGCAGGATAATATTATTACTGCCTTCCAATCCATAGAACGGATGTTTGCTGTCTACTTCCTGCAGAGACACGCTGCCTTTACCGTTTTCCAGTTTCGCAACGAAGCGCCAACGCTTATTCTCGTTTTCCAA
Organism: uncultured Phocaeicola sp.; assembly: GCF_948499155.1. Taxonomy (NCBI): domain Bacteria; kingdom Pseudomonadati; phylum Bacteroidota; class Bacteroidia; order Bacteroidales; family Bacteroidaceae; genus Phocaeicola; species uncultured Phocaeicola sp. Next base: position 20,716 of record NZ_CAOOSE010000022.1, read on the forward strand.
CTTCTGACGACGAGCCTCAAAATCAGCATCCAGCGACGGGACTTTCTTCCAGAACTCTTCCAAAGCCCCTTCAAAGAAATCATTCGGTACAAAAAGATGTTTTTCCACATCTGTCTGTTCCAACTTGTATCCGGCCTCGCGCGCCAAGATAACCAACTTGCGGATTACGTCTTTTCCACTCAGGTCGATGCGCGGGTCAGGCTCCGAATAACGTTCTTCCTGTGCCATCTTGATGGTTTGGCTGAAAGGCACGTCTGCACTAATCTTATTAAAGATATAGTTTAAAGTTCCACTGAGCACCGCTTCTATCTTCAAAATCTTATCACCACTATTTATCAAGTCATTGATGGTATTGATAATCGGCAGCCCCGCACCCACATTTGTCTCAAACAAGAACTTCACTCCCCGTTTGCGAGCTATTTGCTTCAACTCGCTATAAATGGAATAATCCGATGAAGCGGCAATCTTATTGGCTGCCACTACAGAGATATTATGCATCAGGAACTCTTTATAAAGAGAAGCTACTTCGGCACTTGCCGTACAATCCACAAAAACAGAATTGAAAATATTCATGCCGATAATCTCGTCATGCAGCACACCGGCAGAAGACGGAATTCCTTTTTCTTCCATCTCTTCCCTATAGGAAGCAAGGTCAATGCCCGCACGTGTGAAGAGTGCACGATGCCCATCGGCAATGCCCACTACCTTCAGCTTCAAACCACGTTCCTGCATCAACTTCTGTTGCTGGCAACGGATTTGTTCTATCAGGCTGCCGCCTACCGTACCGGTACCACAGATAAACAAGTTCAATACCTGATACTCCGACAAGAAGAACGAGTCATGAATGACGTTCAAAGATTTGCGAAGAGACTTAGCCTCTACCACAAAAGAGATATTGGTTTCGGAAGCACCTTGCGCACAAGCTATCACGCTGATACCGTTACGTCCCAATGTTCCAAAGAGCTTTCCGGCAATACCCGGCGTATGCTTCATGTTCTCGCCTACAATTGCAATAGTAGCCAAATTCATCTCAGCCACCACCGGACTGATTTCACCCATTTCTATCTCTTTTGCAAATTCCTCATTCAGCACCTCACAAGCCAATGCAGCATCCTGATTACGGACACCGATGGAAGTGCTGTTCTCTGAAGAAGCCTGAGACACCATGAACACACTGATGCCATTCTGCGCCAATGCCTTAAAGATGCGAAAGTTGACGCCGATTACTCCCACCATGCCCAAGCCTGTCACCGTAATCAGGCTGGTATCATTGATAGACGAAATACCTTTAATGGCCTTTGAGCCTGAATCGACTTCCTGCTTGATAATGGTTCCGGGGGCCTCGGGGTTAAAGGTGTTTTTTATCAGAATAGGAATATTCTTGTGACACACCGGATAGATAGTCGGCGGATAAACCACTTTCGCACCAAAGTTGCAAAGCTCCATAGCCTCTACATAACTCAGCTCATTTATGGTATAAGCAGTGCTGATGACACGCGGGTCGGCAGTCATAAAGCCGTCCACATCCGTCCATATCTCCAGACTGCCGGCATTCAGAGATGCGGCAATGATGGAAGCTGTATAATCCGAACCGCCACGTCCCAAATTAGTCACTTCTCCGCTATTCTTGTCAGTAGATATAAAACCGGGCACCAGTGCCACCTGCGGAATTTCATCAAATGTTTCTTTCACCAACGAAGTGGTCAGTTCCGAATCCAGAATATGCTTGGCATGTTTCTTCTCAGTCTTGATAAAGTTGCGCGAATCATACCACACAGCTCCCTTTATCAGCGTTGCCGCAATAATAGACGACAAACGTTCACCGTAGCTCACGATAGTTGCAGAAGTCTTGGAAGACAAATCTTTAATCAGATAAATACCTTGAAAGATATCTTTCAACTCGCTCAGCAGTTCATTGACCTTATCCAGCAATACGGTGCGTCCTTCGCCCGCCGGAATAACGGTGTACACCATCTCAATGTGACGGTTCACTATCTCACGATACTCTTTTTCATACTCCGCATCGCCATTAGCTGCCATTTGCGAAGTATTGATTAACTTGTCAGTGATGCCACCCAAAGCAGATACCACTACGATTACAGGCTCTTCGGCAGCCTCTACTATCTGTTTGACTTTTAAAATACTGTCCACGGAACCTACGGACGTTCCGCCGAATTTCATTACTTTCATGCAATTACCTATTTTGTTCCGGCTCTTTTCCCCTGCATTATCATCTCCTTTTCAGTTCAGGACACTATATAACACGTCTTCAGTAACGGAATAAGCCGTATCTGTTTACAATAAAATAAAATTAAATGCTGTTTTTGCTTACGTCCGTAAGCGTGTATCACGTAGAAACACTATATACTATCCTTAACCCCGAGGGGTCATTGTTGTGGATGTAGACATGGAGGTCATCATGCGCCCCATCCCAAAAGTAGTTGTATGCAGATAGTACATTGTCATTTTATAACCGTTCTTTCCTTTTTGTTTGAACGATGCAAATATAAAAACTATTTCTTACAATCTATCACGAATCTCGTTTTTTTTGAGAAAAACAGTAAGAATTACTCTTTTAATAACAGAAATAAGACAAAAAGAAGTACAAAAACCGTCTTTCACAAGCGTTTTTATTGTGAAAGACGGCAATGACAACCAAGCAATGAGCAAATCACTTCTTCAGTTTACCGATAAACATGACATTGTTATCGTTTTCGTCCAATGATTCAAGCAAGCCTTTCAGCAACTCTTTGTCTTTGTCGGTACAATCGGGTGCGGCCATACGTTTTTCTATGTTTTCCATCAGCACTGCCGGCTCATACATGGCAAAGAACCAACCGTTAGTGAAATTCATCGGTGCAGGAAGACCGCCAAAATAGTCATTCACCAACTTCACATAGTGTGAATTATTGTTCTTGTTGTCTACCACAATAGTTCCTTTACCCCAGACCGTAGCAAGATATTTCCCGGGAAGTTCATCGTAAATCAGGAATACATCTTCTCCCACAGGAGGATTGGACAAGGCAAACTGTGCTTCTATCTTGTTGGCAGCAGCATTATAATTATATAATGTATCGACAGGCATCATCATGTATTTGAAGCCTTCCACATTATTACAACTCCATATTTCGTTATTAAAGCCAACGAAGCTACCGTTTTTATCACGTGGATTTATAGCCTGCCCAGCCGTCGGTATATACTTGGTGATAGTGCTATCCGGCGTAATAACAGCCCCCATCATTTCACTCATACCCTGAAAACAGAGATGAACAAGAGATATACTTCCATCGGGGTTGAGTGACAGTTTAGGTTTGTTGAGCCTTTCCCCTAAATCATAATCTGTCACAAAGGTGCCGTCCAGGTTATACTTCAATATTTTAGTGCTTCCGGCAAACGGGGCAAGGTATATCGCCTTATTCTTCTCATCAATCAATTCACTATACAACGAGCCTGCATATTCGCCGGGCCCCTGTCCCATCGCTCCTATGTCATGCAGAAATTTCCCTTTATGATTAAACAACTTAAATACGCCTCCGCTTTGGCGGATTCCGATATAGTTGTCGGTGATAGCCGGCCACCACATTTTAAACAGTGCCGTATCGACATTTTCAAACCTCACCAACTGGCAATCTTCCACCCACTCGCTCAGAGGCACATTCAGGGTATCCTTTACTTTCGCAAAATCACATAGTGTGAGTGTATTGCCATTCTGTTCTAATCTTGTAATGGTGCCATCGTCTTTCGATGACGGGCCACAAGCTGCAAGAAGGGCGGTCGCCAGTATTGCAGTACTCATCAACAACTTTGTTCTTTTCATAATAGTACGATTTTTTAGTAGATTGTCCAAATGTAAGAAACATATTCCGAAGAAACAAACAATTATCGCTTTTTCTTCATACATTAATTATAAAAGCCAAATTCCTGTTTCTATTTTCAAATCTCTGACTGTCTGTTTCTTACTTATCCCTTAATTATTCCGGCAAAGCATATCATCGTCCCGCCAAGCACGTTTCTGCAGAATCATTGAAACAGAAATAGTTCGGTTGTCTGCCTATGCTCTCCTATCGTTTCTCGTCCTATACCGTTTGCCAGACGAACCGTTCAGTATTGCTTCGCCACGGAGGTGAAGAGATTTAACCACGGAGGTGGTTAACATTAATCACAGAGGTGGTTAGACTTAACCACCTCCGTGGTGAAGCAATATCGAACTAAGATGACAGACTTAAGCATCGTACAAAGATAAAAAGACGGATATATACGTTCGAAGACAGGCCGTTTGTCTGGTATTATAGTAACAAAAAGTTTTTTGATTGAATGAATTATCGTAATTTTGTGTGCATATAACAGATTTCTCTCTGAAACCTATAATCATTAAACACATAATATAAAAGATGAAGCACTATTATTTTATTTCCTTATGGTTTATCATGTCACTGCTATGCACCGCCTGCCATTCCAATCATCCGCAGATACAAGCTGCGTATGACTTGATAGAGCGTGTCACACCCGGATATGGTAACCAGTTCCAACTGGAACTGATTGATTCTGAGAATGGAAAAGATGTCTACGAGATAGGCAGCCAAAACGGAAAAGTACTATTGCGGGGTAACAATCCGATAGCACTTGCCACAGCCTACAACCAATATTTAAAATATACTTGCAATGCACATGTGTCTTGGTTTGGCGACCAACTCAAACTGCCGGCAACATTGCCTCTCCCGATTGAAACAACCCATAACACCATCAATGGCAAGTATCGCGTTTACATGAATTATTGCACCGTGAGTTACTCGGCTGCATGGTGGGACTGGGAACGATGGCAACGCGAACTGGACTATATGGCAATGAATTCAATCAATATGCCTTTGTCTGTCATCGGTCTGGAAGCCGTATGGTACAACACACTGCTGAAACATCATTTCACGGATGAGGAGGCACGGCATTTCCTTGCAGGACCGGGTCATGCTGCATGGCAATGGATGCAAAACCTGCAAGACTATGGCGGACCGCTTCCCAAATCATGGATAGATTCCCACATCCGGCTGGGCAAACAAATCATACAGCGTGAACTGGAGCTGGGTATGCAACCCATCCAACAAGGTTTCTCCGGTTACGTGCCACGCGAACTGAAAGATAAATATCCCCATGCCAAGATACAGCAACAGCCTTCTTGGTGCGCTTTTACCGGCGTTGCACAGCTCGACCCCACCGACTCGCTGTTTCAAGTAATCGGGCATGATTTTCTGGAAGAGCAAAAGAAGCTTTACGGTGCCCACGGAGTGTATGCTGCCGACCCATTCCATGAAAGTGCCCCACCGATAGATACTCCCGAATACCTGTCGGCTGTGGGAAAATCCATTCACAAGTTATTCAAAGATTTCGATTCATCGGCTGTATGGGCGATGCAGGCATGGAGTCTGCGTGAACCAATCGTGAAGGCCGTTCCCAAAGAAGACCTGTTAATTCTTGACCTCAATGGTGCAAAGTGCCGAAAGGACAGCGCCTTTTGGGGATATCCCGCCATTGCCGGAAATCTGCATAACTTTGGCGGACGCATCAATCTGCACGGCGATTTGCCGCTACTGGCATCCAACCAATACGCCACTGCCGCAAAACGCTCACCGAATATCATCGGTTCAGGTCTCTTTATGGAGTCCATCGAACAAAATCCTGTCTATTATGACCTTGCATTCGAGATGCCCCTGCACCGTGACAGTATCAATGTGGAAAAGTGGCTGGCAGAGTATGCGCAACGCCGTTATGGAGCTGTCTCTCAAAATGCCGAGACTGCATGGAGTGTCTACTTACTTCATTCGGCTTATGCACGAGGTACAAACGGAACAGAGTTCAGCTCCATCATTGCCGCACGCCCCGCACTTGATGTGAAAAAGTCGGGACCGAATGCCGGCTTTGCCATTCCTTATCATCCGGCCGACTTGATACGTGCAGAAGCCCTTCTCCTGCAAGATGCAGACAGGTTGGGAGACTCCCGCCCCTATCGTTTCGATATTGTCGACATACAACGCCAAATCATGTCAAACCTGGGACAAGCTATTCACAAGCAGGCGGCAAAGGCATTTAAAGAAAAAGACAAGACTGCCTTCCGCCTCCACAGCCAACGCTTCTTGGAACTATTGAAGGATGTGGATACCTTATTACGCACCCGCCCCGAATTTAACTTCGACAGATGGCTCACTCAGGCGCGCCGTTGGGGAACGACTCCCGAAGAACAAGACTTATATGAAAAGGATGCCACAGCCCTGTTTACGATATGGGGGGGCAGACAAAGACCCTTTCATCTTTGATTACGGTTGGAAGGAATGGGCAGGACTGATAGACGGCTATTACCTGAAACGGTGGGAGAAGTTCTATGCCATGCTTGAAGAACATCTGGATAAAGGTACGGAATATTCGGAGAAAGGTTTGCCACTCACGCATAACCGCGAGGCTTTCCGCGCCAATGAGTTCTATAGTTCGCTGGGCGATTGGGAACTTCAGTATGTATCGACTCCCGGAAAGGCGCGTATTCCTGTCACCGAAGGTGATGAAATAGAGACCGCGCAGAGGATGTACCGCAAGTATACTGCCTTGGCCGACGAATATTATCGGGAAGGTGTGCAAAGCGATGAAGTGAAAGAAGAAAACAGATTTGAGAATTTGGGAAAGAAATAAAGAAATATTTCCATACCTTTGCTGTATGAAAGAAAAGACTGTATATATATGTAGCAACTGCGGACAAGACTCTCCCAAATGGATTGGCAAATGCCCTTCTTGCGGTGAGTGGAACACGTATGTAGAAGAAGTGGTGCGCAAGCCGGCAGCCGGCACCCGTCCGGTGTCGGGGCTGGAACCTGTCAAGAGCAAGCCTGTCATCCTCAGCGAAATAACGGGTGGCGACGAACCGCGCATCGATATGCACGATGAGGAGTTGAACCGTGTGTTGGGCGGCGGTCTGGTTCCCGGATCGCTGGTCTTGCTGGGCGGAGAACCGGGAATCGGAAAGTCCACCCTTGTGCTGCAAACCGTTCTGAGGCTGCCCGAAAAGAAGATACTGTATGTTTCCGGCGAAGAAAGCGCACGGCAGCTGAAGCTGCGTGCCGACCGCATCCGCCATAACTCCTCGGACTGTCTGATAGCATGCGAAACATCTTTGGAACAGATTTATGTGAACATCAAAAATACGCGGCCCGACTTGGTTATCATCGACTCCATACAAACGATATCGACCGAGACGATTGATTCTTCTCCCGGAAGCCTGGTACAAGTGCGCGAATGTTCTGCCTCCATTCTCAAATTTGCCAAGCAGACAAACACGCCAGTCATTTTGATTGGACATATTAATAAGGAAGGAAGCATAGCCGGTCCGAAGGTTTTGGAACACATCGTCGATACTGTCTTGCAGTTCGAGGGCGACCAACATTATATGTATCGCATCCTGCGCAGCATCAAGAACCGTTTCGGCAGTACTGCCGAATTAGGCATCTACGAGATGCGGCAGGATGGATTGAGGCAAGTAAGCAATCCCTCCGAATTGCTGCTGAGTCAAGACCATGAAGGAATGAGCGGCGTAGCCATTGCTTCTGCCATCGAGGGGGTTCGCCCATTCCTCATTGAAACACAGGCGCTGGTCAGTTCTGCTGTCTACGGTAATCCTCAACGTTCTGCCACAGGCTTCGACCTGAGAAGAATGAACATGCTCCTTGCCGTACTGGAGAAACGGGTCGGATTCAAGCTGGCACAGAAAGATGTCTTTCTCAATATAGCCGGCGGACTGAAGGTCAATGACCCTGCCATCGACTTGTCTGTCATCAGCGCTATCCTGTCAAGCAACATGGATGCGGAAGTGGAACGAGATACCTGCATGGCGGGTGAAGTGGGGCTGAGTGGCGAGATACGTCCGGTGAACCGTATCGAACAACGAATCGGGGAAGCCGAAAAACTCGGATTCAAGCGTATCCTTATCCCCAAGCACAACCTTCAGGGAATGGATACCAAGAAACTGAAGATAGAAATCATTCCGGTCAGAAAGGTGGAAGAAGCGTTCCGGGCCCTATTCGGATGAGATACATAAAACTGTTTTTAAACTAAAGAACCTACATCAATGACTAACGATAATTCATATACCCCAAGTTGTGTGGACTGCGGAACACAGAACTGCAAGTTCAAAGACCGTACATATCCCGAATTCTGCCTGACGACCGGTCTGGAGAAAGACGATTTGGAGTGGGCATTGGAACGCTATGACGAAGGACAAAACCACGATGTCATGGTGGCCAGCGCCGAAGTGGAGTTTGAAGGCTATTGCCGACTCACCCGTGTGGAAGAAATCATGACCTTTGCACGCAAGATGGGATATCAGAAAATAGGTATTGCCAATTGTATCGGATTAATGAATGAAGCGCGAATCTTTGCCCGAATTCTGAGGGCCAACGGATTCGAAGTTTATTCCGTGATATGCAAAGTGGCGGGAGTGTCCAAATCATCCGTCGGTATCCCTCAGGAATGTGAAGCCATCGGAGCTGCCATGTGTAACCCTATCCTTCAGGCACGCCTGCTCAACCGCGCGCATACAGACCTGAATGTAGTTATCGGACTTTGCGTGGGACACGACAGCCTGTTCTATAAATATGCAGACGCCTATTCCACTACCTTGGTAACAAAAGACCGCGTCACCGGACACAATCCGGCAGCAGCCCTCTATACGGCCAATTCATATTATCGCAAGAAACTCATGCCCGACAACAAATAAAAAAAGATATGATACAGGAATTCCAACTGCGGGCATTGCCCGAACAGGCAGTCAATGAACAAGCGCTCAAACAATTTATCGGACGTGAAAAAGGGTTGGACATACGCACCATCCATTCCGTTCGTGTCTTGAAAAGAAGTATTGATGCCCGCCAACGTACCATTTATGTCAACCTGAAAGTGCGTCTCTATATCAATGAGATTCCTCATGACGAGGAATTCGTCCGCACGGAATACCGCAAGGTAGAAGACAGGCCCCAGGTAATAGTGGTAGGGGCAGGTCCCGGAGGATTGTTTGCCGCCCTACGGCTGATAGAATTAGGACTGCGTCCCATCGTGGTGGAAAGAGGAAAGAATGTGCGCGACCGCAAGACTGACATCGCACGCATCAGTCGCGAACACAAAGTAGACCCGGAGAGCAATTACAGCTTTGGAGAAGGAGGGGCGGGTGCTTATTCGGACGGCAAGCTCTACACCCGAAGCAAGAAACGCGGCAATGTAGATAAAATATTAAACGTATTTTGTCAGCATGGCGCCAGCTCTTCGATTCTGGTAGACGCCCATCCCCACATCGGAACGGACAAGCTGCCGAGGGTCATCGAGAATATGCGTAATACCATTATCGAGTGCGGAGGAGAAGTGCACTTCGAGACACGCATGGATTCATTGATTATAGAAAAGGATTGCATTGTCGGTATCGAAACAAATACCGGAAAAATATTCAAAGGTCCTGTCATACTGGCTACAGGACACTCGGCACGCGATGTCTATCGCTGGCTGCACAGTCATGGAGTGCAGATAGAAGCCAAAGGCATTGCAGTCGGCGTGCGCCTTGAGCATCCTTCCATGCTGATAGACCAAATTCAATATCACAACAAAAACGGACGCGGCAAATACCTCCCGGCGGCCGAGTATAGTTTTGTGACTCAAGTGGACGGACGTGGTGTGTATAGTTTCTGTATGTGTCCCGGAGGATTTGTCGTACCTGCCGCCAGCGGGCCTCATCAGATTGTGGTCAACGGGATGAGCCCAAGTAATCGCGGTTCCAAATGGAGCAACTCGGGCATGGTGGTAGAGATACGTCCCGAAGATTTGCAAAACGATGAATTGAGAATGAAAAACGAAGAGCTGGGCTTTGCCGATGATACGGATTCTGCATTGTCGATGATGCATTTTCAGGAAGCACTGGAAGCTGCCTGTTGGCAACAGGGGAATATGCGGCAAACAGCTCCGGCACAACGAATGGTTGACTTTACCCGAAAAAAGCTGAGTTACGATTTGCCCGACAGTTCGTATAGCCCGGGCTTGGTTTCGTCTCCTCTTCACTTCTGGATGCCACCTTTCATAGCCAACCGTCTAAGCAAAGGATTCCAACAGTTCGGCAGGACCAGCCACGGTTTCCTTACCAACGACGCAGTGATGATTGGAGTAGAGACGCGCACCTCTGCGCCTGTAAGAATTGTCAGAGACAATGAAACTTTGCAGCACATTACGATACGGGGGTTGTTCCCTTGTGGCGAAGGGGCAGGATATGCAGGCGGTATTGTGTCGGCAGGCATTGACGGTGAGCGATGTGCCGAAGCGGTGGCAGCTTACTTCGGACTATCCGTCCCTCAAAATCGGTTTTAACTTCATCTTCGAAACGAAGAGGGAGATGCACATACTAGAAATCGTTAAGGAGATGTGTCGAAACTCCCCCTTTAATCGAAAGGGAGTGTGTCAAAACTAAACCAGCCTATCCAATCGTCAGCTGTAGGGGCAGGGTTTGCCTGCCCGAAGACACAAGGTAAACTGTTTTCGGGCGAGCGAACCTCGCCCCTACGAACCCAATAACAGCATTGCCAATGTTTTGCCCCTTTACAAGACAGATACACCCACATCATGGGCTAAAACAGGAAAACACTATTTGCCTTTATCCGAAGCAAACTCTTCTTTTATTTGCTTGCACCAATCGGCAACACGTTTGGCTGTAAGTTGCGGTTGATTTTCCTGGTCGATAACCAATCCGCAGAATTTTCCGTCGCGCACAGCACGAGACTGACTGAAAACATATCCGTCTGTTGACGTATAGCCCACCAATTCCGCACCAGCCTTCTGAAAAGCATCGGCAAGAATCCCCATACCATCCACAAAATTATCGGAATAGTTCTTCTGGTCGCCAAGCCCGAAAACAGCAACTTTCTTTCCTTTCAAATCAAGTGTCTCCAACTCGGGTATCAACTCATCCCAGTATGTAGGGAGTTCTCCGTCGAACCAAGTGGAAGCACCGACTATCATATTGTCGTACGCCTGAAAGTCATTCTGCCAGGCACGTTCTATTAATACCACTTCCGTCACCTTCACACCGCCAAGGTCTTCACGTATTTTCTCGGCAATATGGGAAGTCTTGGCTGCGTTCATCGCATAAAATAATCCTATTGTTTTCATTCTTAATCTATTTAAAATTCAGACATCTTCTTTTTAGCTATCAATATGCCAATAGTGTTTTGGCTGCCTCATAAATCTTGTCTTCTGAAGGAAGGATAGCTTTCTCTAAGACAGGATGGAAACCTACCGGCGTAAATGTAGACCCTATACGCTGCACAGGCGCATCCAGATAGCGGAACATCTCCGTACCGATGCCGGCGGCAATCTCTGCACCAAAGCCGGAAAACACTTTGTCTTCGTGCACCACCATCGCTTTGCTTGTCTTTTTCACCGACTCATAAATGGTCTCCTTGTCCAAAGGGATAAGGGAACGGACGTCAATCACTTCCACACTCCAGCCCTCTTGTGCCAAACGTTCTGCCACCGAAAGACAGAAATGGGTCGTGTTACCATAAGTTATCATACTCAAGTCTGTTCCTTCGCGGCGGATACGCGCTTTACCAAACGGCACTTCAAAGCCCTCGGGAACGATGGCAGACGCCTCAACGGAATTATACAATGCTTTCGGTTCAAGATATAAAGTGAAGCCACGCGAACGCATAGCGGTGCGTAACAGTCCCGCCGCATCATCGGCAAAAGACGGACAGACGATACGCGCACCGGGCAGTGTGGTCAGTGCCCCCTCTATATTTTGCGAATGGTACAGACCGCCGCCGATATAACCGCCCGACGCCAGTCGCAGCACGATATTGGGAACAAACTTGCCGTTGCTGCGCCAGTATTCGTGAGTACACTCCACATATTGCTCGATGGCAGGCCAAAAATAGTCGGCAAACTCAGCACCTTCCACCACAACGTGAATCTTAGGGTCGAAACGGCACATGCCGTTGGCTGTGCCCACAATATAGTCTTCGGCAATGGGGGCACTGAACACACGGGCATCGCCAAACTCCTGTTGCATTCCCTTTGTTACATTGAATACCCCGCCTTTGTCTTTATTGGCCACATCCTGCCCCCAAATAAAAGTATCGGGATTATGGCGGAACTCTTCTTTCAGCGTAGTATTGATGGCAGTCACCATGAAAGCCTTCTCGCCTTCGGTATGGTCATGGATACCGTCTTTATATTTCTGCGGCTGGTAAGGTTCGGGCAAGACATAATCAAAGATGCTTTTCGGATCGGGATCAGGAGCAGCAAGAGCCTTGCGATTGGCTGCGGACAGTTCTTTCTTGGCAGCAGCTTCTATCTGTTGGAGTTCCTCTTCTGTCAGTCGTTTGTAACGAAGCAACATCCGGCGGAATTTCATCAGCGGATCGGCCTCCTTGACATAAGCCAACTCGTTTTCATCACGATACAGAGAATGGTTGTCCGAATTGGAATGCGAACCGATACGCACACAGTTGGCATGCACGATGACAGGCATACGGTTGGCTATGGCAAACTCGCGGGCTTCCGTCATGGCATTCATTGAGTCGAAGACATCTTTACCGTTGCAATGAATAATCCGGAGGTTCTTGAAACCAGAAAAGTTGTCGGCTACTTTTCGGGCGGCTGTCTGATCTTTCTTCGGAACAGAGATGCCATAACCATTGTCTTGCCACACAAAGATGACGGGCAAGCGTTCCAGACAGGCACCGTTCACGGCTTCGTATACATAGCCTTCGGAAGAGGCCGACTCTCCGTGTGAAGTGATTGCCACTCCTTTATGTCCGTAGTAAACCATCGAACGCGCTACGCCCGCCGCATGCAAATCATGCGTTCCGGTAGCGGAAGAAACATTTTCGATATGCCATTCGGGTTTGGCAAAATGATTGGACATGTGGCGTCCGCCGCTACTTGGGTCTGTGGCTTTTGAAATGCCGTTCAAGATAAGTTCTTCTACACTCATCCCCGCAGAAAGCACGGTAAGCATATCCCTATAATAAGGGAACAGGAAGTCTTCTCCCCGACGGAAGACCTGCCCGATGGCCAGTTGAATGCCATCATGTCCGGCATAAGGGGCATGATACGACCACCCCAGTGATTGCAACAGATAGGAAGGTGCTTTCTCGTCGAGTGCACGCCCCAATACCATCAGATGATACCACCTCTTCAGGGTATCGGTATCCGTGGTCTTTATATTATATTTTTCCATACTCATTACTTATTGATATTAGTCTTTCCAATTTTCCAGATACTCCTTGACGGCATAGAGGAATTGCCCTCCCAACATACCGTCCACCACACGGTGATCATAAGACAAGGAAAGATACATCTTATGACGGACCGCAATCACATCGCCTTCGGGTGTCTCGATTACCGCAGGCTTCTTTTCGATATACCCCACACCCAGAATGGCCACTTGCGGCTGATTGATAATCGGTGTGCCAAACAGAGACTTGAAGGTTCCGAAGTTGGTTATTGTAAAGGTTCCGCCCGAAATGTCATCAGGCATCAGTTTATTGTCACGCGCTTTGCCGGCCAATGTATCGATAGCCACGGCAAGACCGTTCAGATTCAAGCGGTCAGCGTCATGCACGACGGGGACAATCAGATTTCCGTCATTCAACGAAACGGCAATGCCGATATTGATATGCTTCTTGAACAAGATATTATAACCTTCTACAGAAACATTTACCTGCGGATAAGCAGCAAGCGCCTTGGCTACGGCTTCCGTTATGACAGGCATATAAGTGAGTTTCACGCCTTCCCGACGGAAGAACGCATCCTTGTTGGCGGCACGCCACTTCACCAGTCTGGTAACGTCTACCTCCACCACATTGGTCACGTGCGGAGAAGTGTGTTTGGACATAACCATGTGGTCGGCAATCATCTTACGCACGCGGTCCATTTCCTTCACTTCCACATCGCCTGCGGCCGGGGAGACAGGAACGGAGTTTGTTTTTGCCGCACCCGCCGCTGGAGCAGGAGTAACCGGAACCGTTTTAACAGGTTCTGCCGGAGCTGTCTGAGCCGGACGCGATACACCTCCCTGCTCCTTCTGCATGATATAATTCTTTATATCCTTCTTGCTCAACCGACCTTCATATCCTGTGCCCGGTATCTTGTCCAGTTCTTCTTGCGACAGATGTGCCGCTTGTGCCAACCGGAGTACAATCGGCGAATACCAACGTTCGTCTTCCTTCCGGACAGCCATCGCCTTCGGCACTTCCTGTCGGACAACAGAAGCCGCCGCTTCAGGGGTTTCCGGTTCGGACGACTGAGGAGCTTCATCCGCACCGGAAGTCTCCGGTTGCTCTTCCTCACCATCCATATCTACAATAGCGACTACCGTACCGACAGGTACCGTGTCCCCTTCCTTAGACAATATCTCCACTACTTTTCCGGCTACCGGAGAAGGAATCTCCGCGCTCACCTTGGCAGTGTTCACCTCAAACAACACATCGTCCTCCTGAACAGTGTCACCCACCTTTACCGACCAGGATATAATTGTTCCTTCGGTAATACTCTCGCCCAGTTTAGGCATTTTTATTTCGAATCTTGACATATAGAGTGAATTTTAGTTTTTGTTTCCCATGACAGACTAACAAGCCACTGAAACATAAAGTTTTAAGTTAAATCTTTTTTTAAGGCTGACCGATGGAATATCCATCCCTCATCCGCATATTTATCTGTCCGAATCGCTTCTATGGCATGACGGTCTTCTGCGGTAAAACGGTAAATGCCGTTTGACTCTTCTTCAGCAAGGAAATAGCGGAACAGAAGACAGATGAAGCGTTTCAGGCTTACCGTGCTATCTACAAAATGACTGAGATTGACCACTTCGCTATGCACAGAAGAAATCGCACGCGCCTCCCGCAATCCGGGAATCCGCCCGTCTCCCTTCGGTCTGCTCCTTAATACGGCATTCAATGCAACCAAATCTGTGGAAAACAATAAAGTGCAATGATACATTACCCTGTCCTTATGAATGCACTGGGCACTGCCCGAAACCTTTTTGTTGTCGACATAAATCCCCATCCGTTCATCGGCATCAGCCCTTATCCCGAGATAATCCAGGAAATCGATTACCCGTTGCAGATAGTATTTAAAGTCAGGTCGGGAATCTGTTTCTATAAAAGTGAGGTTTACATTTCCCAAGTCATGGTAAACAGCCCCGCCTCCCGAAAAGCGGCGTGCCGGACGGATACCGTTCATCTGCCTGAAGTCCTCGTCCACTTCCATCTGCAGAGCCTGATTTTTACCTATCACCACCGATGGCTCGGACTGCCATATCATAAAATAGTCCTCCTCCTTCCGCTTCAAGAGATATTCTTCAGCCGCCAGGTTAAAATAAACATCCGTGCAGCGGTTATCAATGCAAAACATCAGGCAAAGAGTGTTTCGTGGTAAATCTCTCCCACCGTGGGATGCGGAAAAACTGTTTTCTGAAACTCTTCTGCCGTAAAGCCATGCTGAATGGCAATGCCTGCCACAATAATTATTTCGGAGGCAGGATTCCCCAACAGATGACAGCCGATTACCCGGTCATTCTCATCCAGAATCAGTTTGCACAGTCCGTTCCCTGTTTCATTTTCAGCAACGAAACGTCCCGAATAAGCCATGGGCAATTTCTGTATATGAAAACGTATACCGGCAGCTTTCAACTCCTCTTCGGTCTTTCCCACTCCGGCAAGTTCGGGATTCGTATAAACCACTCCCGGCACACAATCATAGTTCATCCGGTCTGCCACCCCCAAAATATGATTAATGGCGACTTCGCTTTCACGAATAGCAGTGTGTGCCAACATGGAATGCCCGGTAATATCACCACAAGCATACACCCGCGGATGAGAAGTCTGCATGTGTTCGTCCACCTTTACCCCATTGCGCAAAAGTTCAATATTCAGTTTATCCAAACCCACCTTATTTATATTGGCCTTCCTGCCGACACTCACCAATATCTTATCCGCCGCTACAACAGACGACTTGCCCTCTTTCTCAATGGTAACACCGGCACCGCCGACTTCCGTTACCTTAGAACCCAGATAAAACTTGATTCCTCTTTTCTGATATTCAGTCCGCAGCATGGCACTGGTTTCTTTATCCATCGCCCCCAATATCTCGGGCATCATTTCAATGACACTGACCTTCACCCCCATACTATTATAAAAAGAAGCGAATTCCATCCCTATCACTCCGCCGCCAATAATGGCAAGCGACTGAGGCAGAGAAGTGCTCTCCAGAGCCTCTTTGGAAGTCCAATAGTCAAGTTCTGACAAGCCTTTTATGGGTGGAATGACCGTCTCCGAGCCGGTACACACCAGTAAATAAGTCACTTCATACACTTCACCACCGGCAACAATACGGATATTCCCATTACTTTCACCCTCGATAATCGCTTCCTTCTCCACCAATTCGGCGCCATAAGATTGTACGGTCATTTTCACTCCACCGGTCAACTTCTTCACCACCTTGTCTTTACGGTCAATCATCTTCTCCATATCAAACCCTACCCCTTCGGGCACGGAAATGCCGTATTTTCCGGCTCCTTTGGCATAATCAAGTAGCTTGGCCGAATACAGAAGTGTTTTGGTGGGAATACATCCTTCATTCAGACACACACCGCCAATTGCCTTTTTCTCGAATACAACAGTTCTCAACCCTCCGGCTGCCGCACATTCCGCAGCAGTATATCCGGCAGGCCCTCCGCCTATTATTGCTATATCATATTTCATAATGTTAAGGTTTTAAGTTATATTATTGATATAATAACAAATAAGAGAGAGAGTAAGTTGCACAAATTCACCTGCCCGAGTAACATTTCTCCCATTCACAGATTATTTTAACTAAAAGATATGTATCTTTGCAACAAACAATGAATATGCCCCATCCCGAGATAGCCATAATAGACCCTAATACCCTCACTTGTCTGGGGTTACAGAACATTCTGCAAGGAATGATTCCGACGGCTGTTATCCGTATCTTCCATTCTTTTGGCGAACTGGTGGACGATACGCCGGACATGTATGCGCACTATTTCATCTCCGCTCAAATTTATTTTGAACATACCTCCTTCTTTCTTCCCCGCAAGCCTAAAACCATTGTATTGGCAGGCGGTGACAGTCAGCCCCAACTAGCCGGTGTACCTAAGTTGAACATCTATCAGGATGAAGAATCGTTGATAAAAGATATCCTCCAACTGCGCAAGTATGGTCATCAGGCAAGAACCCATGCCGCGCATCCGGAAACACAAATGCCTAAAACGGAGCATGAATTATCCGCCCGTGAAATTGAGGTGCTGATACTCATCACCAAAGGACTCATCAATAAAGAGATAGCCGACAAACTAAACATCAGCCTGACCACCGTCATTTCCCATCGCAAGAATATAACAGAGAAACTGGGCATCAAGTCTGTATCCGGACTCACCGTCTATGCCGTAATGAACGGCTATATAGAAGCCGACAAAATTTAAAATCCTAATAAATGAGGATTGTACAAACCATTCGTTTGCCCTTACTTTGCAAATGAATTACAATACTACTCAAACCAAACAATAAATATGAAAAGAAACCTATTACTGGCAACGACTTGTCTACTGTCTGCGACAGCGCTCGCAGAAGACATCAACACACTTCCCAAAGATACAACTAAAGTGATTGATATTGAAGAAGTGGTCGTCATTGCTTCACCCAAAGAAACCGGCAAGCTAAGAGAGCTTCCCAATGCAGTCTCTTTGATTTCACAGAAAGACATGCAAGCCAATCAGATTACGACACTGAAAAATGTAAGTGCTTTGGTTCCGAATTTCTTTATGCCCGATTATGGCTCAAAAATCACTTCCGCAGTCTATATCCGTGGAATCGGTTCACGCATCAACACTCCGGCTGTAGGATTGTATGTAGACAACATTCCTTATATAGACAAGTCTGCGTTCGACTTTAATTTCTATGACATAGAACGTATCGACATCCTTCGCGGACCTCAAGGTACATTATATGGACGCAACACGATGGGGGGGCTGATTAAAGTACATACCCGTTCGCCATTCTCTTATCAGGGGACTGATGTGAAACTGAGTTACGGCAGCAAAAGCAATTACCGTAGCGCCTCACTGACACATTATCACCGTTGGAATGAACACTTTGCTTTCTCGGCAGGGGGCTATTATGAAGGTTCGGACGGCTTCTTCCGCAATGCATATAACGGAAAGAAAATTGATAACATGGAAGCCGGAGGCGGACGAATCCGTGCCATCTGGCTGCCTTCAGACAATTTAAAACTGGACTTTACGATTGGTTACGACTATAGCGATGAAGGCGGCTATCCTTATTACTATACGGGAGCCCTGAATAAAAGTAAAGAAGAATACAAAGAACATATCGGAAAAATCAGCTATAACCGTGACTGCGGTTACCGCCGCGGACTGTTCAACACTGGGCTGAACATAGAATATCAGGGCAACAGTTTCATCATGAATGCCGTGACAGGATATCAGAACCTGACCGACCGTATGTATCTGGATCAGGACTTCCTGCCTGTCGACATCTACAACATAGAACAAAAACAACGTATCAATACCCTGAGCGAAGAGATTACCTTCAAGAGCAAAAAGAACCAACGCTGGATTTGGGTAACCGGTGCAAGCGGCTTTTATCAATGGCTGCATACCGATGCTCCTGTCACCTTCCAATCCGAAGGAATCCAATGGCTGGAAAATAATATCAATAAGGGAATGGCCTCATCGGGGATGCCCATCAACTTGAAGATATTGAGCGAGACAATGCCCGTACCCGGCATCTTCGACACTCCGGTATTGGGGGCAGCTATTTTCCATCAGTCCACTTTCAACCATTTATTATTCGAGAATCTGTCTGCTACCGTTGGGCTGCGTCTGGACTACGAAAAGAACAAGATAGACTATAATTCTTCGGCAGCCATGAACATTCAGATGTATATGGCGGGAAAGCCGATGGGAAAACCGATGGAACAGGCAGCTGAGTTTATAGGCAAGCTGGATGATGACCATGTACAGTTGTTACCTAAATTCGCTTTGAAATATGACTTTAACAAGCAGAATAATATCTATGCGACTGTCAGCCGTGGCTTCCGCAGCGGCGGTTACAATATACAGATGTTCTCCGAGTTATTGCAAAGCGCATTAAAACAACGTCCGGGTGCAGGAAGTGCTGTCAGCGACGATGAAATAAAAAACCTCGTAACCTACAAGCCCGAATATAGTTGGAACTACGAAATCGGTTCACATCTCAGTCTGTTCGGCGGTAAGTTGAAAACTGACCTGGCCGCCTTCTATATGGATACCCGCGACCAGCAGATTGCCAAGTTTGTAGAAAGCGGACTGGGACGTATGATGGTCAATGCAGGAAGCAGTGAAAGCTATGGTGCGGAAGTCAGCCTGACCGCATCCGTCAATAGAAATCTCAGTTTGAACGGAAGCTACGGATATACTCACTCTACCTTCAAGAAGTACGATGCCGGAAAGAGCTCGTCAGACGAGAACATCGATTATAGCGGCCATTACGTTCCATTCGTCCCACGCCATACCATGAATGTGGGCGCCAATTACAGTTTCTTCCTTGGTGGAAACAAGTGGGCACAGAGCCTGACTGTCGGCCTCAACTATACCGGTGCCGGAAAGATTTACTGGACAGAAAAGAACGATGTATCACAAAGTTTTTACGGTACCTTGAACGGACGTATCTCTTTACAGGCAAAAGCTTTACAGATAGACTTTTGGGGACGCAACCTCACCAATAAAGATTATACCACGTTCTATTTTGAAAGTATGGAAAGAGGTTTTGAACAAAGGAGCAAACCATTGCAGCTCGGCGTAGACGTGCGTTATCACTTCTAGGAAGTTCAACATCAAAAAGATAAAAGTTCCAGGGGTGTCAAAACTAAGTTAAACCAAAGAAGAACTTTTAATCTGAAACTTGAGCATCCTAAAAAGCAAGAGAAAGAGCCGTATCATTACTCGAGACAGAGTTCGATACGGCTCTTTTAAGTTTGGTAGTTACAATCTGTAACTTTTCGGAAGGGTTATTTTTGTTTCGACACACCCTCGTTATCTTATTCATTGATAGCACCGCAATGGGGACAGACACCTTTCGATTTCATCTTTGCACCACAATTTCCGCAACTGAACTTATAATGAGAAGCACGTTTGATACTTCTGAATATCCATACGGCGTAAACCACCAGACAAGGATATCCAATGTAGTAATAAGTGGTAAATGTAAAGAACAAGTACAGAAAGATACAACAAGACATCAATCCCAATAAATAAAAGAAAGCCGCCTCTACGCGAACTTGATGAAACAACTCGTCCAATGTTGCCAGCCCGACCAGAACAATGCCCCACACATTAAACATAAACAACGAAAGAATAAACGGTAAATCCAAAGGATTAAGGGAAGGAGCATAATAAAACTGCTCCCATGTGCCCGGCACAAAATGCTGAATACTGCTATAAAGAGTAGCGGCTGTAGCCATGAGCAGTGTCAGTATATTGGGAAAAACACTATCGATATCATTAAACCAGATGAGCTGCAAACGCTTTTTACGTATCGCCCGATACAAATATCCCATGCCAAACAAAGCCAGAACAATAAAGAAAGCTACCGTATGGGAACTGCTGAACAGGTGAATGAACTGTGAAATAGGATCAACCGGAACCACTTTCTTGAGTAATTCCCCCTCGCGAATCCACCCCATTGTCTCTTGGTCGCGAGCCACCTTAACCCACACCGAATCCACCGTATCGGCAGCCTGAACCATAAACTCCGCCACCACCAGCTTCTCTCCTTTATAAACCGGCAGCACATCTATCAACGGCAATTGCTGCAATAACAGAGAATCCGAAGTCACTTCGAAATTACTATTCAACGTATAATAATGCTCCATCAAATAGTCCACAGAATCTTTTGTCTTCTGCGAGGCTCCTTTTAAAGAAAAGTCAGGCACCTGATATTGGCAGGAAAAGAAAAAAGAAAAGAGTACTGACAACGGAAGCAGCCATACCCATTTCATCCCCACTATATTCCCTGTCGGAAACTGGAAGCCCGATTTCTTCAGATTCGGTTTATAGCGGAGAATGTTCATGGTATATTAATGAGAAGAAGAAACTTTCGGCTCCCCCGAAGCAGAAAGCACCTTCATTTGACAATGCTTACAGTCAAACTCCAGACGGAAACGTTTTCCATCCGCACTGACCAAACAGTAAGGTTCCTTATAAGGAGAACGCACCTTATGATAAGTGGGACACCATCCCATGCTATATCGTAAACAGTGTTTACAGAACATCAATACGGCATCCTCAACCGGAACTTTCTCAAAAGCGGGAGCAATGCGTTGCACCCCATGATTCTGATAGAAAGAATAAGCTCCGTCATTCATCACATTACCCAAATAGGTAAGTTCTGAAACCGGAAAAGAATGATGTGTCTCCGGCAATTTATATAATTCCCGGCGATAATTGATGCGGCGGGCTTCCAAAAGTTTCTCTACTCCCGAACGGCGCAATTCGGCAAGGACAGAAGCAGGGATAAACCAATTCTCACTAAAGTCGATATCAATGCTTGTCGGTTCGAAAGGCGTATTTCCCAATTTGCCCAACTGGGTACGAAGATTATCGGTCTGCGGAGTGCGCGCCAATTCTTTCTCGCGCTCCAATACCACACTGACACTGTTATCATCTTCATCCGTCAATGTCAGCGTAAAACCGAAATTATTCTCCGCCAATACCAGAGCAACCGACAACTTGCGTTCGGCGGATTTGCGTTGCATCTGCTTGTCAAACTCCTGATCAAAGTTACGGTAAAGCAGCGTGCGGGGCTTGATACGAGGCATCTCCTGCGGGAACAGTTTATTGTTCTCCACCCTATTAATGCGGAAACCCTGCAATTTTCCGGCTTCATCCAGATAACACACCCCATCACCGTTATTGAACGATTTCACCCCGGCCACAGTCAAATAGTTTCCACGGATTTCCTTTACCGTCCCCATCTCCTCGCCCAGCGACTTCGGAGTATCAAAAGAAAAGATATCCTTGTTGCGTTCAAACAGGAAATAATTAGTAAACCCGCGACTGAAACTCTTGTCCAACTGTGGCTTAAAGTCCGTTTTCACCGTTCCCGACGAAGCACGGATATATTCTGTGCGACGTTTAAAGACAGCATCCAATTTCTTGCGATAATAAGCCGTCACATTCTTCACATACGAAACATCCTTCAAACGCCCTTCTATCTTCAAAGAAGAAGCACCGGCGTCCAGCAACTGTTCGAGTTCTTCACTCTGATTAAGATCTTTCAACGAAAGCAAATGCTTATTACGCACAATGACTTTCCCATCCGCATCCACCAGGTCGAACGCCAAGCGACAGAACTGTGCACATTCTCCCCGATTGGCACTGCGCCCGAAACAGGACTGGCTGACATAACACTGCCCGCTATAACTGACGCACAGTGCTCCGTGCACAAACACTTCAAGCGGCACTTCGGGAACCACCTCATGTATCTTGCCAATCTCGGGCAACGAAAGTTCACGCGCCAACACAACCTGACGAAACCCCGCCTCTGCCAGAAACTTCACCTTTTCGGGGGTACGGTTATCCATCTGCGTGCTGGCATGAAGAGGAATGGGCGGCAGGTTCAACTCCAACAGTCCCATATCCTGCACAATCAGTGCATCCACACCGGCACGATACAACTCCCATATCATTTCTTCCGTATCCTTCAACTCTTCATCGCGAAGGATAGTATTGACAGTCACATAGATTCGCACATTATACAAATGAGCATACTGCACCAATACCGCTATGTCTTCCAAAGAATTTCCGGCCGCCGCACGTGCGCCAAAACGGGGAGCGCCGATGTAGACAGCATCGGCACCATGGTCGACAGCCGCCATACCGCACTCCAGGTTCTTGGCAGGAGCCAGCAATTCTATCTTTCGTTGTCTAATCATCGTATCTGAGTTATATCAAATGGAGTTTCCTGATATACGTAATAATTCAGCCAGTTGGAGAACAATAAGTTGGCATGTCCGCGCCAGCGCACCAAAGGCGCATTATCCGGGTTGTCTCCACGGTAATAGTTTCTCGGCATTTCAATAGGAAGCCCTTTGCCCAAATCGCGTTTGTATTCCGTATCGAGCGTATAAGGCGAATATTCGGAATGTCCGGTGATAAAGAACTCACGGCCGTTGCGGGCCATTGCCATATAAACTCCCGAATCATCCGATTCGGCTATCAACGTGAGGTCTTTCACCTTCATAATATCTTCACGGCGCACTTCGGTGTGACGGCTGTGAGGTACAAAAAACACATCATCGAACCCACGGAAGATAGGCAATCCCTGCACATTGACATGATGTTCAAAGATGCCGAACATCTTTTTATCCAACGGATATTTAGGTACTCCATAAAAATGATAAAGCCCTGCCTGTGCCGCCCAACAAATATAAAGCGTAGATGTGACATGAGTACGCGCCCAATCAAAAATAGTCGTGATTTCGTTCCAATAAGTCACCTCTTCATACGGCATCTGCTCAACGGGAGCACCGGTCACAATCATGCCGTCATACGTTTCGTTACGCATCAAGTCAAAATCACGATAGAAGGCTTTCATGTGCTCCACCGGTGTATTCTTTGAAGTATGACTTTTGAGTTTCATAAACGAAATTTCCAACTGAAGCGGTGTATTGGAAAGTAAACGCACCAAATCCGTCTCTGTGGTTATCTTCAACGGCATCAAATTCAATATCACAATCTTCAACGGACGGATATCCTGTGCATTGGCACGCGAATTATCAATAACGAAGATATTCTCTTCTTTCAGTAATTCGATGGCAGGTAGTTTATCGGGTAAATTTAATGGCATTTTCTTATCTGTTAATTAGTTGCAGGTGCAAAATTAAAAAAATCCCGCCACATATCCTTGTTAAACCGACATTTGAAACAAACAAAATAACCATAATTGATATTTCGTTACCTCTGTGCAGCCCAACGGACGGAGCCCATGATATCAAATCCAACAGTCCGTGCAATAAAGAAATATTGCAGAAATTCTTTAGAATATTACTCCAATCATTCTTTTTCCATAAATTTACAGCGGATATCTCTATAATACCACTGCCTGCACCGGTATAAGGAAGAAGATAGATGGCATTGCCGAAGAGGAAGTTATTACGAGGCATCGAAGTGCCATTGGTTATATCTTCCACTTGCAAGCCGTTGGGCAAAGTGCCCGGACGGTGAATCTCCACTCTGAGAGATACCTTCTCCACCCTATATTCTATGATAAACCTCATCGAAGGGAACTCTGCCGCGTTCTCCCCAAATACCTTTGTTTCCGTCCCGTACGCCGCAAGGTATGACCATATTAATACCTGCACCATGAGGCAGTTTCAATAGTTTCTTCATCCGTCTGCTGTCAAAACCTTCCAACGGACAAGTATCGTATCCTTCGTTCGCCATGGCAATCATAAAGGTTTGGGCGGCAAGTGCACAGGATTTATTTACGGTCACACGCATGTCACACTCGGATACTTCCAGCATCATAGGTCGGAACAGACTGATAGTTCTTGCCAAGATTACCCTGAAAAGCCCCAACAGGCCAAAGAACCGGGCATAGATAAAGGGCATGAGTTTACCATAATACAACTTTCTGTCCCTGATGCGTTTCTCTTGGCGTTCCTTCGGGCTGTTCCGCCGGATGTTCCCTTCTTCAAAGTCAAGGACGAAGTGGGCACGTTTCTTATATAAATCCTGACGGGTGACAAAGACGACGATTTCGGAAGCCGTAGCCGCTGCCGACTGGTCAAGACAGGCATGAGTTATTTTCGCCATCAGTTGCGGGTCCGTTATTTGATAGAACTCCCACAACTGCATATTGGAGCTATTGGGAGCCAGCGCAGCCAGTTCCAGACAATGTCTTACCTTTTCCGGATCTACCGGTTTGCTTTTGTCAAACTTCCGCACAGACCGGCGAAAGTTCAATACTTCTTCTAAATTCATCTCCTAATCATTTTTTATATTTTACTTACTGAACCGATAAGATAAGTTTTAGGGGCGATGTCAACTATAACATCCCCCCTACACTGCTATATCTCAGCGAATATTAACATCCTACAGGTTGTTCTTATAGATATTCGCCATCACCTTCTGGTATTGGTTCTCTATCTGCATATACGCCTGAAGATTCTTATAAATACTTTCTGTTTCCACAAAATATTCAATCAATGAAATTTGTCCTTCGGTCAATGCCTGCTTCAACAAGTCCAGAGAACGGTACATCAAGGGGACATCATACGCTTTTATGGCATCCTTCAACTGCTGCATTTCATTGAAAAGAGACATCAGAGAAGCCTCAACCTGATCTTTAGCGTTCTCTTGCATCAACTGTGCACTGATAGCCTGCGCCTTGGCTATCTTTACCTTTTTACGGTTCTGAAACAAAGGCAAGGAACCCCCTACCACAAAACCATTCATTGAAGCCACATCATCCGTGTTACGACGGAAACCGACTTCCAGTTTAGGCAACCAGCCTTGGCGGTCTACCGAAACCTGCTTCTCGGCGGCACGAGTAGTGGCAGCAGCGGTCTGCAAGTCAAGGTCTGATGCCACCACTTCATCCCGCATGGTATTGTAATCATTGATTTCCTGTATGGAAGGATAAGTGGTTTCCGCAAATTCCAAAGGCATGTTGCCGTTCATGGCAAGCAGAGATTGCAAAGCAGTACGGTGGGCCGCACTGTTTTGGGCAACTTCCGTCTGCACATTCATACGCTCCATCTTGATTTTGTTTACTTCCAGTATGTTCGCATCACCGGTGGTCAGGCGCTTTTCATAAAGCGCCTGCAATTCATCGGCATTCTTCATGCGGATATCCATCAATGTCTTTTCCTGATTCAACAGAATAAGGTCCAGACAGAGGTTTTTCGCATTCAGCAGGATATCCCTGCGGACAGCCTGTTGCTGCTTGTCCACCGCTTCGTTCTGCAAAGTAGCCTGACGGTTGCGGGTGATGTACTGGGTAGGAAAATCAAAGCCTTGCGAAGCGACAAATTCCGTACCATGACCGCCTTCGGCGGCATTGCTGTAGAAAGAACTGTAGCTCACCGTAGGATCAGGCAGATTGTTGTTTGTACGGTTTTCCATCTTGGTCGCATCGGCGGCGTGCTTCTGTGCCTTGAGTTCTTTATTGTTCTGCTCAATGCTTTTCAAGATATGGTCGATGCTTTGAGCCTGCACCAGCAAGGGGGAGCAGAGGGCTATTATAAGTAAAATTCGTTTCATATTATTTTCTTATTAAATTGGGACTCTATTTGAAGGTCAAGCTAAGGAAAACATCCATCGTATGGGCAGCCCCATGTGTCTGCCCATAGTACGAAAATACCATTTCCCGACTTGACAGCTATGGCATCCAACTCGCCCCACGATGATATATTATTTCTTCTTTCGGTTCATCAGTTCATAAACAATCGGAATGATGAAAGCGTTCAGGAAAGTCGAAGTCAAAAGACCTCCCAAGATTACTTTCGCCATCGGACTTTGTATCTCATTTCCAGGCAAATCACCACGGAACGCTAGCGGAATCAAAGCCAAAGCTGAGGATAAGGCGGTCATCAGAATGGGATTCAGACGGTCCAGAGAACCATGCAGAATACTTTCCTTCAGCTCCATGCCACCGGCACGCAGGTCATTATAATGACTGATGAGCAACATACCGTTACGGGTAGCGATACCAAACAGGGAGATGAATCCGATAATGGCCGGAATACTGATTTCACCGGTGGTAATCACCAAAGCAAACACACCGCCAATCAATGCCAAAGGCAGATTCAACAGAATAACTCCACTCTGCGCGGCGCTGCGGAACTGTGTATAAAGCAACAGGAAGATGACCACGACACTCATAAATGAGGTAAGCAGCAATGTGCGGCTGGCCGCCTGCTCACTCTCAAACTGGCCGCCATATTCCACATGATATCCTTCGGGCAATTTGATTTGTCGGTCAATACGTTCCTGAATATCATTCACCACGCTGCGCAAGTCACGGCCGCTGGTATTGGCGGAAATCACAATCTTACGCTTTACGTTCTCACGGCTGATAGTATTCGGGCCCATGGCAGAAACCACATCGGCTACATAGTTCACAGGAATCTTCTGACCGTCGCCGGTATCAATCATCAAGTTACGCACCT
Organism: uncultured Phocaeicola sp.; assembly: GCF_948499155.1. Taxonomy (NCBI): domain Bacteria; kingdom Pseudomonadati; phylum Bacteroidota; class Bacteroidia; order Bacteroidales; family Bacteroidaceae; genus Phocaeicola; species uncultured Phocaeicola sp. Next base: position 47,977 of record NZ_CAOOSE010000022.1, read on the forward strand.
TCTCCATTTCATCGCGTACCTCGTCTTTGGTACGGACAATGAGATTAAACGCCTTGCCTTCCTCATATACCTGTGAAACGACTTCACCCGCCATGTTTACAGATACAAACTCGGCAAAATCCGGCAAGGAAATACCGAATTTGGCAAGCATCTCCCGTTTGGGAACAATCTTGAGCTGCGGACGCTCTATTTGTTGTTCCACATTCAAGTCGGCAATGCCTTCCACGCTGCTGATGGCATCCTTTATCTGATTACCGATGGCAAACATCTTGTTCAAATCATTACCAAACAATTTGATGGCAATATTGGCCTTCGTACCCGAAAGCATGGCATCGATACGGTGGCTGATGGGCTGGCCTATCTCAATATTCGCACCGGTGATGGTAGAGAGTTTGGCACGTACATCGGCTACCAATTCCTGACGGGAACGGTCTTTCAACTCAAACGGAGCCTCGATTTCACTCACGTTGACCCCAAGCGCATGTTCATCCAGTTCGGCACGTCCTGTCTTGCGGGCTACGGTCTGTATTTCGGGAATAGACATCAGCAACTCTTCCGCACGATGTCCCATCTTGTCGGATTCTGCCAAGGAGATGCCCGGTAACGAACTGATATTGATGGTAAACGAACCTTCATTGAAAGACGGCAGGAAGCTGCGCCCCAATGTAAAGAATACAACCAACGCCACAGCGAACAGTGTACCCGTAAAACCTAATACAACGGATTTATGATTCAACGACCATAACAAGGCATTGCGGTAATGCTTTTTCATCCATACGGCTATAAACGCTTCTTTCGGCAACTCCTTACCTTTATTATTACCCAACAGATAACTGCACAGCACCGGAGTCAGCGTCAAAGCCACAACCGTAGAAGCAAACAACGCTACGATAAAGGCTATGCCCAGCGGAACCAGCATACGGCCTTCCATTCCGGTGAGGAAGAACAAGGGAACAAAGCTGACTACAATAATCAAGGTAGAGTTCAAAATAGGCATACGCACTTCTTTCGAAGCATTAAACACGACTTCAATCACGCTTTTACGTTCCCCTTCGGGCAACAAGCGGTTTTCACGCAGGTGCTTCCATACATTCTCCACATCCACAATGGCATCGTCCACCAACGAACCGATGGCAATGGCCATGCCACCCAAACTCATGGTATTGATAGTGAGTCCCATATAGTGAAGGGTCAATATGGATACAATCAATGACAACGGAAGAGTAACCAATGAAATAACCGTGGTACGCACATTGGCAAGGAACAGAAAGAGGACAATCACCACAAAGATGGCGCCTTCATACAAGGAATCCTTCACATTGCCGATAGAACTTTCGATGAAACGGCTCTGACGGAAAATATCCGTAGAAACGTGTACATCCGCCGGAAGATTCTTCTGCAAGTCCTTTAATGCGGCTTCCAACTGCTCCGTCAGTTCAATGGTTCCTGTTTTAGGTTGCTTGGTCACGGTCATCAGCACAGCCGGTTTCCCCCTCTCCGAAGCAGTACCCAGTTTCGGTTCCTGCGAGCCGATCTTCACATCGGCAATATCTTCCAAGGTAACAGGCACGCCTTCCACCGTCTTGATGACGGAACGTGACAATTGTGCCACATCATGGCTGGAAAGCACTCCGCGGACGATATATTCATTTCCATATTCATAAATTACCCCACCGTTGGCATTCTGATTCATGTTACGGGTGACATTCATCACTTCGGCCAACGTGACATTATAATGTTTCATGCGGGCAGGGTCGAGCAACACCTGATATTCTTTAATATCACCTCCCAGTACGGCAACCTGTGCCACACCTCCTGTAGAAAGCAGTCGCGGACGGATAGTCCAGTCTGCCAGCGTACGAAGGTCGAGCATGGAAGTGGTATCCGAAGTCAATCCGATAATCAGCAGCTCACCCAAAATAGAAGATTGAGGACCCATTGTAGGCTTACCCACATTTTCGGGCAGTTCCTCGCTGACCAAAGAAAGTTTCTCACTGACAATCTGACGAGCCAGATAAATATCGGTATCCCATTCAAATTCCACCCAAACGACAGAGAAGCCATTGGTGGAAGACGAACGCACCCTACGCACATGGGTCGCACCGTTTACGGCAGTCTCTACGGGGAAGGTAACCAATTGTTCCACTTCCTCGGCGGCCATACCGTTCGCTTCGGTCATAATCACTACAGTCGGCGCATTCAAATCGGGGAACACATCGACTTCCGTATGAAAAGCCGTGTAAGTACCGCCGATAAGCAGCAGAACCGACGCTACCAGAACCAAGATACGGTTATGGAGCGAAAAATGTATAATCTTATTTAGCATAGGTACGGCTGATTAATGTTCATGACTATGGGCCGGAATCGCATTGCTGGCCGATGCCAACTTCACTTGATAGGCTCCCTTTGTTACCACACGGTCACCGGCTTTCAAACCGGTCAGAATCTGCACTTCCTTTCCGTTGCTCGCTCCCAAAGTTACCTCCTGTTTCTTATATCCCTCCTCATCCACTTGCTGATAAATAAAGTACAGGCCTTGTTCCTCGGTCAATGCCGTAACCGGTAAAGTCAGTACATCAGGCATTTCCGACGAGAGCAGATACACCTCCACATACGAGCCGGGAATCACATCTCCCCGATTATCAAATTCGAAAGTTACAGGTACATAGAAAGAAGTACCCCCGGATGCCTTACCGTATGAGAGCAGACGTCCTTTCAGTTCACCCAACTCATATACCTTATTATCGTATGGAGTCTTGAAGTTGGCCGACTGGATGCTATGCAGATAACCATAATATTTCTCGGAAACATCGGCCCGCAGGAACAGACGACGGTTCTGGGTGATACTTACCAAAGGCTGGCCTACCGATACATAGTCGCCTTCCTGTACCAGACAATTCTTGATGTAACCACCCAAAGGAGCCGTTACCGACACACCGTTCTTGGTCTGGTTCTTCGAAATAGCCTCGTATGCCAATTGCGCATTTTCATAACTCTCCTTGATGGTGTTGAAATCCTTCTGCGATATAATCTGGCTTTCTACCAACTTGGCAGCACGTTCATATTCTTTCTTTGCAGTCTCGTATGCAATGCGGGCACGTTTTACGGGGTCTCCGTCCGGCATGTTCTCTGCAGAGATATTCAGGATAGGAGCACCTTTGCTTACACTCATACCGTCCGTTACCGGATGGCGAAAAGACACCACACCGGCTACATTGGCAACGACTACACTCTCATCGCCTTGTGCAGCCTGCACCTGTCCGCTGGTGGTTATCACCTGACGGAATGCTTTAGGTTGGATAATTTCCGACTCTACCCCGGCCGCTTTCGCTTTTTCGGGAGTCAAGATGATTTCGTCAGAGTGACCGGCTACAGCAGCTTCCGCTTCATGGTTATGACCTTCGTGACCTTCATTCTCATGGTCGTGGTTTTCTTTTTCGTGGTCATGTCCTTCGTGATTATGGTCATGTCCTTCGTGGTCGTGATTATGTGCTTCCTCCGTTCCATGATTGTGTCCTTCGTGGTCATGGCCCGATTTACTGTTGCAAGAGCCTAAAAGGAACAAGCCCAAGACTCCCATAAAGATAAGTTTCTTCATGATGATATTATTTGTTCTTACTTTTTTAATCTGATGACAAAATTAGGATAATAAAGATGCAACAAAGTTGCGGATAAAAAGGTCGTTTCTATCTGTTAAGCAAGAACATAAGGAGGAGCACGCAACCCCTTGACATGAGGGAGGCATGTGGAATGAAGTTTTTCTAAATAATAAATATCTGGAATCGTATTGTGTTCGGTAAGCCGCAATGAAAGCAACAGAATGTCCGGCACCATATAAAGCAATGAACAGAAGGAATAGTCCGGTGAAACGCTATTCTGCACCTTATCGGGAGTAATACTCTTGAATTTGGTCACACAACCGGCATTACAAGTGTGCTCGTCATGCGATATATCGTGGTTGTGATGTTCCCCCGAACATTGACAGCCACAGACCGCAATATCATGTTGTAAACAAAGTATCTCACGGTGATGATGATGCGGCAAGACAGATGCCGTTAACATAATGATGCTAACAAGTATCAAAAAATATGCTATGTACCTTCTCCGTTTCATCGCCCGCAAAAATAACGGTTTATTGATTAAAATCCAAATAGAAAGAGAGTTATATCAAAAGAAAAAATATCCGCCGTAGAGGGAAGATTCCCAATTTCACTGTTTTCCGATTAAACTTGTGAAATTCCCAACCTACCCTCTACCGGCGAATATAAAGAATATCTTACCAAATAGAAACCCGTTTCTCCGGTGCCAAATACATCGAATCGTTTTCGGTTATATTGAACGCCTCATACCATGCTCCGATTTGAGGAAGTGCCCCATTCACACGCCATCTGCCCAAAGAATGAGGATCTGATTTTGTCTGTAGACGAATCTGCTCATCGCGTACATTACCCGCCCATACTCCGGCGTATGACAAGAAGAAGCGTTGTTCGGGTGTAAATCCGTCCACCACTCCCAAAGGAGCATCTTTTGTTGCATTCTTAAATGCCTGGAAAGAAACCTGCAAACCTCCATGGTCGGCAATATTCTCACCTAAAGTCAAAGAACCGTTCGCATGTAATCCCGGCAATACCTGAATGCTGTCGAAGAAGTTCACCATTACCTGGGCACGTGTATTGAAACGTTCCGCATCTTCCGGTGTCCACCAGTCTTTCAAGTTACCGTCCTTATCGAATTGACGTCCCTGGTCATCAAACCCATGAGTCATTTCATGTCCGATAACCACACCGATAGCTCCGTAATTGAAAGCATCATCGGCATTCATATCAAAGAACGGATACTGAAGGATACCGGCCGGGAAACAAATTTCATTGGTAGTGGGATTGTAATAAGCATTCACCGTTTGCGGAGTCATTCCCCACTCGTCGCGGTCTACCGGCTTGCCGGCTTTTGCCAATTCATAATCGAGTTCAAACTTAGTGGCACGTTTCACATTTGCCCAATAAGAGTCTTTTTCAACATCCAAAGCCGTATAATCTCTCCACTTATCGGGATAGCCCACTTTCACATAGAAAGAATTCAACTTCTCGATGGCTTTTGTCTTGGTGCTGTCGCCCATCCATTCCAAGTTCCGGATACGTTCGCCCAAAGCAGTCTGCAGGTTCTTGACCAACTGCACCATACGTTCTTTGGCCGCAGCAGGGAAATATTTTTCCACATACATCTGTCCTACCGCTTCACCCAGCATACCGTTCACAGTGCCTACCGCACGTTTCCAGCGCGGCTGGTTTTCTTTTCTTCCCGATAAAGCTTTGCCATAGAAGTCAAAATTCTGTGCCACAAAGTCGTCGCTCAAATAACCGGCAGCCCGATTGATTAACTTCCATTGCATATAAGCAACCTGCTTTTCTACAGGCATGGTATTGATTATCTTTTCCACTTCCTTGATGGGTTCCACTTGAGACACGCTCAGTTCCGTAACACCTTTTACTCCCACCCCACTGAGAAATGCATCCCAATCGATGCCCGGAACAGATTTCTTCAATTCATCCAGCGTCATCTTATGATAATTGGCAGCAGGATTACGCTGTTCCACAGCACTGAAAGAAGCTTTGGCTATGCGTGTTTCGATTTCAAGGACTGCCTCCATATTCTTCCGGGCGGCAGATTCATCAAAGCCCGCCAACTGGAACATCTTTACAATATGTTCCTTATATTTATTACGAATATCTGTTGTAGCCTCATCGGTATCCAAATAATATTCTTTCTCACCCAAACTGATACCTCCCTGATATAACTGAAACAAATTGCTCTTACTGTCCATAATATCGGCATCAACAAAGAAAGTAAAATAAGGGCGTATGCCGATATGAGACAATTCAGCCATCATCGGAACAATCTCCGCCTTGTCTTTTACCGAAGCGATTCTCTCTAAATCAGCTTTGATAGGCTCTATCCCTTCTGCATTCAGTTTGGCACTGTCCATCGCCAAATTATAAATATCGGCAATCTTTTGAGCTACCGTGCCTTTCTCATTTTCCTGTCCGGCTATTTCCGTAATCAGCCCTTTTAACTGCTCCCGATTGTTCTCGGCCAGCATATCGAATGAGCCGAAGCGTGAATACTCGTCTGTCAACGGATGTTTTTTCATCCACCCGCCACAAGCATATTGAAAGAAATCCGCACCCCGGACAACCGTTGTGTCCAAGTTGCCTAAATCTATTCCTGAAGCCATCACAGCCTCTTTCTTGCTTTCACAACCGGCAGCTATCGTCAGCGCCAGTGCAGCCATAGGTAAATAATGTTTTGCTTTCATCTGAATTTATATATAAAATTATATTTTATTGTCAGCCCTGTGCCTCTTCCAGTTCCATGGAAACACTCTCCCATTCCTCTACCACTGCATCCAAGTCCTTCTTCAACTGTTGGTGCTGCTCGTAAAGGCTCATGTCCGACGCTCCTTCAGGAGTTGCCATCTTAGCTTCTACTCCGGCTATCTGCGCTTCCAGTTTCTCTATTTTCTGCTCGCAGTCCGCCACTTGTTTCTCCAGTTTACGCAACTTCTTATTCAGTTCTTTCTGAGCTTCATAAGACAGTTTGTTTTCACTTACCGGTTCCGGCTCTTCGTTTTTCACTGCAGAAGCGGTAGGAGAAGAAGACAATTGCAGTTCATTCAAGTTCTCTATCTTCTTTTTCTGCAAGAAATCATAGATACCTCCGATATGTTCTTTCACCACACCGCCGCCAAATTCAAACACTTTCGTTACCAGCCCATCCAGAAACTCACGGTCATGTGACACCACCACTACCGTACCGTCAAACTCTTTAATCGCTTCCTTCAGTACGTCTTTCGAACGCATATCAAGATGGTTGGTAGGCTCATCCAAGATAAGAAAGTTAACCGGTTCAAGCAGCAGTTTAATCATAGCCAATCGGCTGCGCTCTCCTCCCGACAGCACTTTTACTTTCTTGTCCGATGCCTCGCCTCCAAACATAAAGGCTCCCAATATATCTCTGATTTTTAAACGGATATCCCCTTTAGCTACATAATCAATGGTGTCAAATACCGTCAGATTCTCATCCAACAATTGAGCCTGATTTTGAGCAAAATATCCTATCTGCACATTGTGTCCGATAGTCAGTTTGCCTTCGTATGGAATCTCGTCCATGATACATTTTACCAACGTAGACTTACCTTCACCGTTCTTTCCCACAAATGCCACCTTCTCACCGCGGTTAATAGTTAGGGTCACATCATGGAATACGACATGGCTGCCATACGCTTTCTTTACCCCTTCACAAATCACCGGATAATTGCCCGAACGCATGGCGGGAGGAAACTTCAGACGCAATGCCGAATTATCTTCATCGTCAATCTCAATAGGAACAATTTTTTCTAATTGTTTGATGCAACTTTGCACTTGTACGGCTTTAGTAGCTTTGTAGCGGAAACGTTCTATAAAATCTTCCGTATCCTGAATTTGCTTCTGCTGGTTTTCATAGGCACGGAGTTGCTGCTCCCGACGTTCTTTGCGCAACACGACAAAGTCATCATAAGCTACCTTATAATCATAGATTCGTCCGCAGGATATCTCAATGGTACGGTTGGTCACATTATTAATAAAGGCACGGTCATGGCTGACCAATACCACAGCTCCGGCATTTACCTTCAGGAAATTCTCCAGCCATTGGATACTTTCAATATCCAAATGGTTAGTAGGCTCGTCCAGAAGCAATACATCCGGGCGGCGCAAAAGCAGTTTAGCCAGCTCGATACGCATACGCCAACCACCGCTAAACTCGGAAGTGGGACGGTTAAAGTCTTCACGGCAAAACCCCAACCCCATTAATGTACGCTCTATTTCAGCCTTATAGTTAGTGCCTCCCATCATCAGGAAGCGTTCATTATCGTGAGTGAATTTCTCAATCAAATGATGATACCCCTCCGAATCATAATCTGTGCGGTCTGCCAATTCCTGATTCATCTTTTCAAGACTTTCCTGCATCTCGAAAATATGTTCAAATGCCATCTCAGCTTCTTCCATCACAGTATGCTTATCGCTAAGTATCATCACCTGAGGCAAATAACCGATACTTACCTCCTTTGGAACAGAAACCGTGCCCGAAGTAGGGGCTTGCATACCGGCCAAAATCTTCAACATGGTGGATTTGCCTGCACCGTTCTTTCCAACCAGCGCAATGCGGTCTCTTTTATTAATTACATAAGATACATCCTCAAACAAGGGTGTAACTCCAAATTCTACCTTTAAATTATCTACTGAAACCATTCGTTTTTTATCCTTTTGCAAAAGTGGCAACAAAGATACGGTTTTATATGCAAAGAAGATGAAAAAGAAGCAGATAAATAGCTTCTCGGCTTTAACAAACAGAACAATTCTCTTAAAACATGTTAGAAAACATACTTTTTTGCTTGTTTTATTTGCATATTTCGCTAAAGTCCGTACCTTTGCATTGTGTTTTTCATAGTATTAGATTTAAGGTTAACAAAGGTTGGAGCAAGGCGTTGCTCCTTTTTTTATTTTATACCCTCCTCCTTCCCCATCGCTATTCATCACTTAGAAGGCACAAGGCTGTAAACCGGGTCAGTTATTATTCTTGGTGATTTAATATATCAAGCAAATACCTGTCACCGGTGTTGGCTCCTCCGGTTTTTAAACTCTGCATATCTTTTAAATTCCCTAAGTCGCTTCATTAGCCAGACTAAGCCTTTTCGTCCTTTCGATTATGCCTGTATATAGGTCAGATTACTACAGTCTCCGACAGTGGACTGTATAGTCCGTTACGGTAGACTGTACGGTCCGTTACGGTGGACTGTACAGTCCATTGCCGCAGTCTGTAATAATCTTCCGTTCAAAAGGGCTTGGCTGACCCTATGAAACGGCTTACCCTTCCCTTCGTTGGTGATACATCAGTTATAAGGAGATAAAACGATGATTTACGTCCCCCAAGAAAACAATGTGACCCTGTAAACTCCATCACATGAAAGGATTTATAACACTCTCTGATTGTTTAGAGCTTCACTTGTTAACAAATCCGTCGGCATGATAAACCATGTTATAATGCACGCCGAGTTGACTCTAAAACTTGCATTTCCAATAAATCTCCGTATCTTTGCAATGTGTTTTTCATAGTATTAGATTTAAGGTTAACAAAAGATTGGCTGTCTGGGATAGATAGCCATTTTTTATGCCCATACGCGAACGGTATCCGAACCACTCCCCTTGGAATAAAGAAATAAAAAAAGCCTTGGAAAAACCAAGGCCTAAATAATAACTTTGTTACCCTAAAAAACATCTCTAACACCTAGAAAACTCACAAATGTTTAGCGTTCAACTTTTAGTACATAATCTAAATGTCTTAATGTGCGTGCAAAGATAAGTAATCATCCCTATCCGGACAAGAGATACAGATGTACAAACGCCGCTTCTATATACATATTGATTATCAAATAATTAAGCTTATTTTTCAGGCTTAAATTCAACTCAGATGATGTACAAAAACAATTTTCTTTCTTGAAACGGATGTTTTTAGAAGTTTTTGATAAACTCATCAAAGCTCATATTCTCAATACCGATTTTCTCTTTCAGCCTCATCTTTTTACGTGAAATGCTTCCTTTGGCTATATGATAAATTTCAGAAAGCAGCGCAATAGGCAATTCCATTTTCACAAGACAACAAAACTGGAGCTCTTCGTCCGTCAGCAAAGGAGAATGTTCTTTCAGCCGAACCGTGAACTTATTAAAACAAGCATCCGTATTCTTGATGATAATATCCCACTCTTCCTGTTCCAAGTTCATGGCTCCTTGCGTGTTTTGGCTTTTCAATAAGACGGGAACAGTTATCGCATTCAGTCTTTTATAATATTCCACAGTCAGATTCAGTTTCTGAACTTCAGCCTTCTTTCTCTCATCTCGCTCTTTAAGCAATTGATATTCCATTTCTTTCTTCATCAGCAAGGCCCGCATCGTTTTTTCTTCCTCCAGCTTAATGTCGTACTCCAGCCGCTTTTTCCGCTTTTGCTCTTTATAGTACAATACAACAAGGACAAGAAGAAGGAGAAAAGCCACACTGACCAGCCTATAGATAGTCAACTGTTTGCGCTCCAACCCCAACTCGGCTGTTTCAGCATTCTCTTTTTGCTTCTTATACGCCTCTATACTATGCAAATGATAGATATAATTTTCTTTCTCCTTCAAATCAGATGAGTCATTATACAAAATATATTCCTTCAAATATTTAAGTGCCTCTGCTTTATTTCCTTGCCGCTCTTCCAACAGTGACAAATCATAATAAGCCCTCATTTTTGTGAGATAGTCTTTGCTGTCCAAGGAGCTTTTCAGATAATATAAGGCCGAATCCTTCTGTGAGAGCTTAAACAATGCATCCGCCTTTAAATTATAATAGTCATACAATAACATACTATCCTCTTCGAGCTGTATGGCGCGGTTGATACTTTCAAGCGACTCTGGCAATTGATGGTTCTGAAGATAGTTACGACTTAAATCAGCATAAGCCGCAGAGAGGTAAGAGGTTTCCTCCGGCGGTAAAGTTTGAATGGCTTTCATAAGATGATTGATGCCACATTCATAATTGCCCATGGCATGATAGTACTTGGCCGTCTCTATATACGAACGCCCTATCCTGAATGAATCATTCATTAAAACAGCATATTCCATCGCTTCATCTTTGACTTCTTTTTCATCATTGCGCATCATCTTGAAGTGATATATCTTCCCCATCGAATAGTTCAGAAGGTATTTTGTGCTGTAGTCATCGTCTATCGCATAATTCTCTGCCTTTTGGTAGCATTCCGAAGCCTCCAGAAAATATCCTTTTTCTGCCAATATCTTACCTTTGTAAAGATAGGACTGCGACAACCTCAATGAATCATTCTTTTTCTTATAATATGTGATGGCTATATTTATCAAAGAGTCCGACCGTGACAATGAATCTTGTATATATTGCCCTTTGGCCAATAACAGACAATGTAAGGCAAGCTCTCCTCCGGTCAAGTCTTCAACCTCCATTTGCTCTAACTGTCCAATCGCCTCATCGGGCTCTTCGTCCAACAAAGACTCAATCCGGTACAGTTCTGCCAAATGCTTGTCTCTTGTCGAAAACATATATAATGCCAAAAGGAGTAACAATATTGGCAATATATACAATAATGGCCTTTTCATTCTAGCAAAGTTGACGTTTCTCACATTTTATAATTTAAGGCTAACAGACGACAAGTTAAACAGAATATTCAATACCCGCAAATAATGTTGTATAAAAAAAGCGCAACCGATAAAAGTTGCGCTTTCTCCTAATGTATGTATCCGATTAATTACTCTTCAGTATAGCGTTCGATGGTTTGTTCACGGTCGGGCCCTACAGAAATAATCTTAATAGGAGTCTCCAACTGCTCTTCCAGGAAACTTATATAAGCATTAAATTCTTCGGGAAACTCATCTTCACTGGTCATTTTGGTCATATCAGTCTTCCATCCGGGCAATTCGGCATAAATCGGTTCCACCCCATCTGCTATGTCATAAGGGAAATAATCAATTTCTTCGCCATTTACCTTGTAAGCGACACAAGCCTTGATGGTATCAAAATCATCAAGTACATCACTCTTCATCATAATCAACTGGGTTACACCGTTCACCATGATAGAATACTTTAAGGCTACCAAATCAATCCATCCACAACGACGTTCACGACCTGTCACAGCACCATATTCATGCCCCAAGTCACGAATCTTCTTGCCTGTTTCGTCAAACAATTCAGTCGGGAAAGGACCGGAGCCAACACGTGTGCAATAAGCTTTCATGATACCGTAAACATTACCGATTTTATTCGGACCGATACCCAAACCGGTACAAGCACCTGCGCAAATGGTATTTGAAGAAGTCACAAAAGGGTAAGAACCGAAATCAACATCCAGCATTGTACCTTGAGCACCTTCACACAGAACCGTCTTACCGGCCTTCAGCAAATTATTGATTTCATGTTCACTGTCTACCAAATGGAATTGCTTCAAGTATTCGATTCCTTCCAACCATTGCTTTTCCAATTCCGTTATATCATATTCGTAGTTCAGGCTTTTCAAGATTTGTTCGTGACGAGCCTTTGCCTTAGCATATTTTTCTTCAAAATTATGGAGAATATCTCCCACACGCATACCGTTACGGCTTACTTTATCTGTATAAGTCGGGCCGATACCTTTACCGGTGGTACCCACTTTTGCATCCCCTTTAGCGGCTTCGTATGCGGCATCCAGGATACGATGAGTCGGTAAAATCAGATGCGCTTTCTTCGAAATGTGCAAACGCTCCTTCAATGAATGGCCGCTTGCTTCGAGAGCTTCTGCCTCTGCTTTGAACAATGACGGATCGAGCACCACACCATTACCGATTATATTTACCTTATCACCTTGAAAAATTCCCGAGGGAATAGAACGGAGTACATATTTTTGGCCTTCGAATTCCAAAGTGTGACCGGCATTAGGCCCTCCCTGAAAACGAGCTACCACATCATAACGGGGAGTCAATACATCGACAACCTTACCTTTGCCTTCATCACCCCATTGCAAACCTAACAAGACATCTACTTTCATGTTTCTTCGTTTTATTGTTACTTATTTTTTTTCTTTCTGCGTTTTGCCCAAGTACATTTGCTGCATATACCATATATATATAAGGAGTAATTGGAAGCCGTAAACTTTTTCAGCTTCGTATTGGCAATAGCCTGCTTCAGACTTTCATTCTGAAACTCTGTGACTTTGCCACATTCCGTACATATCATGTGATGATGGGTTTCATTATTGTACGCACGTTCGTACTGGGAAGAGTTACCAAACTGATGTTTTATGACCAGCTTTGCATCGATAAACAAAACAATAGTATTATAAAGAGTGGCACGGCTGACGCGGAACTTCCCATCAGTTGCCATATAATTATAAAGCGTATCGATATCAAAGTGACCTTTGATGGAATAGATAGTATCGAGTATAGCATACCTTTCGGGCGTCTTTCGATGCCCGTTCTTCTGCAGGTACTCAGTTAAAACCTGTTTTACAGTATCTTTCACATTTTCTTCCATCGCAGATTTCAGTTCCGCCGTCAAAGTTAAACCTTTTTGTGATAACATGAAAGTTTAATGCCAATATTCTGTCTCTAATTTTATTTCAGAGGCCAAAACTGCCACTCCGGGCTTGTCTGATTTAATGATAGGGGCAAGTAATCTGTTTATCTTCCTGCCATTCTCCCGGCTTTGGACAGCAAACTTGCGCAAAGCTGTTGCCGCTGCTTTTTGTGGCAGTGTCTCTTCACTCTGCAAGCTTGTTAGTGCCTGGTCAAGAAATTCGGCTTCCGCACGTTCGTTCAGTTGATTACCTTTCATCAATAGTCTTGCCATCAACATGAAACCGCATAACTGAAAATATTCGCGGTCGTCAGCCATCCATTCAAATGCTTTTTCCGAAGCATAAGGCAATTCTTGAAACAGCGTCATGCAAGTGAGTTCTGCAATCTCGGGATAACGCATATCTTCTACCCAAATATCTGCAATTTCGGGATAAAAGGTTTCTACCGGCTGCAACATACCGGCCAATATTTTGCATTCGCGTATGTTCTCTTTCCACAATGCCTGAGCCACGTCATGGTTCTTTTCATAACGAGCAGCAATTTCTTTCAGACGCGGAAGTTCAATGCCGAAATTCAATTTATAATCCAGTCCTTTTTCACGCATACTTTGAGAAGCAACTCCATTCATAAACAAACGGAACTGTCCCTTGATATCCTTTATTGTTTCATGTACATCCATATTTTTCCTTTTTATTCGTTTAGACAAGGTAGATTTGAATACTCTCTGCTATATCGCAACATTTGCTCGGCGTAATCCTCTTGGTAAGAGACCTTCACATCGGTGATACGGCCTTCTTCATCGGTCACTGCCTCGTATACAGGATTGATAAATCCTTTGTATGGAGCCAAATGCAACTTCTCATAGCGCGACAGGACTTCGGCATGCAATTGCGGGTCGACCTTTACGGCATATTTCTCTACCAGTTGGCGGGCTGCCTCATAATCTCCTTCGCTCTTGATGCGTTGAACCTCGGCTAACAGAGTGCCGAACAAATGACGCAGTTTCTTATAATCATTGATTTTCACATAAGTTTTCCCATCTTTCTTCACCAGTTCGACAACTTTTTCGGACGCCCCCTGCTCATAAGTCCACTTAGCTATCAGCTGGCGATTGCGCATGTGTGCCTCCTCTACCGAATGACCATACTCGATACGGACAAGCTGAGTCATCAATCCATTCATCATATATGTATAATATTCAGCCTTAAATGCATCTTCGTCCGGAGTCAATTCAAGTTCTATCATCTTTTGGTCTGGCAAATAATAAAGACCGAACAAATCGGCACGTGCTTCCTCGATAGTGGAACCATAAGCTTTCAAGGCGTCTTGATCTACACCGGGCAACAATTGTCCTGAGCCATGTCCCAAGCATTCATGCAAATCGGTATGGAGGTCGCCCGTCAAATCCGCATACTTGTCTATCCATTCTTTTTCTTCCGCACCATATACAAACTCATCCATAAAACCGTTGCCATGAGCAGCTTTATTATAAGCATCTGTCAGATTGCCAATAGTGACGGATTTAGAACCATGAACACTACGAATCCAATTCGAGTTAGGCAGATTGATACCGATAGCCGTTGCCGGATATAAATCACCTCCCAGCATTGCCGCCGTTATGACTTTTGCAGACACGCCTTTCACTTTCTCCTTTTTAAAAGACGGATTTACCGGTGAGTTATCTTCAAACCATTGCGCATTGGCACTGATTGTTTCCGTACGTTTAGTAGCTTCCAAATCTTTAAAATTGACAATGGATTCCCAACTGGCTTTCATCCCCAACGGGTCACCATAGCTCTCTATAAACCCATTGACAAAATCAACACGAGAATCCAAATCCTTTACCCAAAGGATAGAATACTCATCAAAAGTACGTAAATCTCCATTCTTATAAAACCGAATCAGCTTATTGAGCACAGCCCTCTGTCCTTCATTTTCCGCCACTTCAATAGCCTTTTCCAGCCAATAAATTATTTTATCGATAGCCAGTCCATACAATCCGCCTGACTTCCATACTTTCTCTTGCACTTTTCCGCTTTCTTTTACCAAACGGCTATTCATTCCGAACATGACAGGCTGGTCGTCATTCGGGTTTTTCAAAACATTGTAAAACTCTTCCGCTTCCTGCTGGGTTACCCCTTCATAATAATTCGCAGCCGAAGTCAGCACCAGGTCTTCCCCATCAGCCTGATTTACACGTTTAGGCATAACCTGAGCATCAAAGATAACCGGAAAGATTCTATCACAAAGCATATCTACCGTCTCACCATCCGCCAAAGGCAGTTTAGCAGCATCGACATTTTTCAACGCCGTTCTGAAAAATTCGGGAGTAAACGCTGGGACAAACTTATCTGAGGCATAATGATGATGAATGCCATTTGAAAACCATACCCGTTTCAAGTAAATCTCCAGATTGACAAAATCCACATCCACACGGTTTCCCTGATAATCTGTATATACTGCTTCAAGCATCCTGCGAATTGCCAAATTATATTTTCCGTTCTGGTCAAACAAAATATCACGTCCTTCCAAAGCCGCCTGTGATAAATAATAAACCAATTCTTTTTGCTTCAATGACAGTTTTTCAAAACCATGCACCACATAACGAAGCAATTGCAAATCCGCAAACCGCTCTACTGTGTAATCAAACGCCTTCTCTTCTTTTATTTCTTTCTCCATACTACTTGCAACTTGCTAACATAATCTTTTCTTACCAATTCCACAAACAAGTGTTTTTCAATGACGCCATATCAGTTTCAGGTTGAAACAAAAAAAGGAAAACAATAGTTTTCCTTTTTCTAAATCATATTGATGCTAATATTTTATTTTTCCATATTTCTCTTACGGAAGCCGTTAGGAGTTTCTCCTACATTCTTATAAAATGCTGCATAGAATGACTGGCGGTTAGCAAAACCTACCATTGAACTAATTTCTTCTACATTTTTGTCTGCATAACGTTTATCAATCAATAGATGCTTGGCATCTTTGATACGATACTCATTCAAAAGACAAGAATAATTCTTACCGAAACGAGAATTTACAACAGCAGACAAATAACGAGTGTTTGTCTTCAACTCTCTCGCTAAATCTTTAGCAGAATAATTAGGATCCTTATACTTCTTTTGAACCACGATGATATTCAAAATTTTATCATACAGTTCGTCAGCAAGTTCTGCTCTGATCAATGATCTATAAGCAGCCTTTTTGTCTTTTTTCTCTCGCAGGTTATAAGGTCTTTTCTTAGGAGCCTCTTCCTGAACTTCTACTTGTTTTTCTGCGTCGCTCATCACTTAGTTTTTTTGTTTGGTTAGTTAATAAGATTATAATGATTAAATTTTGCACAAAATTGGGGATTCTTTTTGGCTTATGCAAATTTTTTTGCTAAATTCTACTCTTAATTAATCACAACACGATATTCGAATTTCTTCAAGAAACTTTATTAATGCTTGGGATATCAAACAAAAAACTATTAAATGAAGCAATATCATCTTGAATTAGTTATCTATAAAAAGTCATCTCCCCAATTAATTCCCCATGTAGAGAATACCACATCTTAAAGATTTTACTACCTTTGCTCTCCATTACCTTTTAAAATAATAAACAGAATATGCTCCATATCCTCAAAACATACTTCGGATACGATACGTTCCGTCCTTTGCAACAAGACATTATCCAAAACATACTGGATAAAAAAGACACATTGGTTCTTATGCCCACCGGAGGTGGAAAATCAATTTGCTATCAACTTCCCGCCCTTATGATGGAAGGAACGACCATTGTCGTATCTCCGCTTATTTCATTGATGAAAGACCAAGTGGAAAGTTTGAGGGCTAACGGAATTGCGGCTCGTGCAATAAACAGCACAAATGATGAAACGGAGAATTTCAACCTACGCCGGGAGTGCATGCAAGGGAAAATCAAATTACTTTATATTTCGCCCGAACGGTTATTAATGGAGATGAACTTCTTGTTAAGAGATATCCACATTTCATTGGTTGCCATAGATGAAGCTCACTGTATCTCGCAATGGGGCCATGATTTCCGGCCCGAATACACTCAACTTAAGACCATCAGAGAACAATTTCCTAACGTTCCAATCGTAGCTTTAACTGCCACAGCCGATAAAATAACCCGTCAAGATATCATCAAACAATTATCTTTACGTAATCCTAAAGTATTCATTTCATCCTTCGACCGCCCCAATCTGAGTCTGGAAGTAAAAAGAGGATACCAGCAAAAAGACAAGACACGCACCATACTCGAGTTTATAGCACGTCATAAAAATGAATGTGGAATTATTTATTGCATGAGCCGAAGCAAGACCGAGAGTGTGGCGGAAATGCTGAGAAAACATGGAATACGTGTAGCTGTTTATCACGCCGGACTGAGTGCGGCTGCACGCGATGAAGCCCAAAATGACTTTATCAATGACCGCGTACAGGTTGTATGTGCCACCATCGCTTTTGGCATGGGCATAGATAAATCAAATGTCCGCTGGGTCATCCATTACAATCTGCCTAAAAGCATTGAAAGCTTTTATCAAGAGATTGGCCGTGCAGGACGAGATGGAATGGAAAGCGATACATTGCTTTTTTATTCTTTAAGTGATTTGATTCTGCTGTCAAAATTTGCCACAGAAAGTAACCAGCAAGAAATAAATCTGGAAAAACTCCACCGTATGCAACAATATGCAGAAGCGGATATTTGCCGACGACGTATTCTTCTCAACTATTTCGGAGAAACAATGGATCATGATTGTGGTAATTGTGACGTATGCCGCAATCCTCCGGAAAGGTTTGACGGCACTATTATCGTCCAAAAAGCATTAAGCGCCATTGCACGCACCAATCAACAAATCGGTACACACATGCTGGTAGATATCCTAAAAGGAGCTGCCGGACAGGAACTGATAGAAAAAGGATACGACAAGCTCAAGACTTATGCTGCCGGGCGAGACATCCCTGCCCGTGACTGGCAGGACTATTTGCTGCAAATGCTTAACTTGGGCTATTTTGAAATTGCATATAATGAGAACAACCACCTGAAAATAACAGAAAGCGGACAGAAAGTCTTATTCGGAAAAGAACCGGCAATGCTGGTCGTTATAAAACGTGAAGAATTCACTCCGAAAGAACATCGCAGGAAAAAGACTCAAGAACCAAAAGCCCTCTTCTCTATTCCAACAACCTTCGGTGAAGAAAACAAGGACCTGTTTGAAGAACTTCGTTCATTAAGAAAGAGATTGGCTGACCAACAAGCCATTCCCGCTTATATTGTACTCTCTGACAAAACCTTACATTTAATTGCGACACAGCAACCCACCAGTATTGAGGCTTTTGGAGAAATCAGCGGTATCGGAGAATACAAAAAAGATAAATACGGAAAAGAGTTTGTCGAACTGATAAAAAAGAAACTAGGAAAATAAAGAATGAAAGGCCAAGTATTATTTACTGGCCTTCAACTTATCTTGCAGTTCAGGACGGGGAACGCCCAGTTCTATTGCCCTCTCAAAAGCAACATAAGCTTCCCTTTTTTTCTTCTGGCTCAGATATATTTCACCACACATGACATATATCTCCGCATCTTTGGGAGACAACTTGGCTGCCGATTCCAAATCCAGTAATGCCAAGTCGGGAGTGTTCATTTCTATCTCCAGATTGGCACGTGCTTTCAATAAAGAAGCATCATTAGGGTAATCCGTTATCATACGGTTAAACTCTTCCAATGCCTCTCGGAACTTTAACTCTTTCTGATTCAGCAGAGCCATTCCCAAACGTCCCATCTTATTTTCAGGTTCTTCCTGCAACAAAGTATTATAATCTATCCGAGCTTCCTTATAGTCCCGGCGCTGCATATAAATGTAAGCGCGATACAGCAAAGCCTCCTGATTTTTCCTATCGATATCTATCACATTGCAGTAATCGATATAAGCTTTTTCATAGAGGTTTTTCTCTAAATATAAAGCAGCCCGATTCAATAAGATAGTAACAGAATAAGGAGCTAAATTAAGTCCCAAAGTATAGGATTCTATCGCTTTATCGATTTTTCCTAATCGATGTTGTACCGTCCCCAGATTTGAAAACAGCATAGAATTGCGCATATTTGCCGGTTCCAGCTTTAATGCTTCTTCAAACAGTCTTTCCGAAAGTTCCAAGCTGTCCCGCTCCGCCGCATCTACCGCACGGGCAGCCAATTGATCATACGTCTGTGCATGCATATAAATGCAGATGCAACAGAAAAGAAAATAACACAGTATTCGTTTCATCTATAATAATTTTTCCAATAGATTTCGATGCAAAAGTACGGCAATCTGAGAGATGATTCCTTTAGTTAAATAAAAAAAAGTATAAGGTTCGTTTTTTTATTCACCGTCACCTTATACTTTTATATATTGTCTCACCTGTTTTCATGCCGGTAAAACTTTCGTTTCAACAGCATAAACAACTTACTCCATCAGCAAAAGCGGATTACGCCTGCTTGATATAGTCCACAATCCAAGCACCAACTTCTTTTGTTCCGTATTTAGCACCACCTTCTACCTGAATTTCGGGTGTCCGCACATTTGCATCCAAGGAAGCATCCACTGCCCGACGAATCAATGCACCTTCTTCCTTGCAATTGAAGTACTCAAACAACATTGCCACTGATAAAATCTGAGCCAATGGATTAGCAATATTCAGACCTTTAGCCTGAGGCCATGAACCATGAATCGGCTCGAAAACAGGAGTGCTCTCGCCTGTTGAAGCAGAGGGAAGCAAGCCCATTGAGCCACTTATAACCGAGCCCTCGTCTGTAAGAATATCACCGAAAGTATTTTCTGTCACCATCACATCAAAGAAACATGGCTCCTGAATCATTTTCATTGCCGCATTATCTACAAACATATAGTCCGTAGTCACTTCCGGGTATTGAGGAGCCATTTCTTGGGCAATCTGTCTCCATAAACGAGAAGAAGCCAATACATTTGCCTTGTCAACTACAGTCAGATGCTTGCGGCGCTTCATGGCATATTCGAATCCGACTTTCAGAATACGCTCTATCTCGGGACGAGTATACATATTAGTGTCATAAGCCTTATCATTGTCCTGATATTTCTCTCCGAAATACATTCCACCAGTCAATTCACGGATGCAAATAAAATCTGCATTTTCTACCAACTCTGCACGCAGCGGTGATTTATGGACCAAACATTTAAAGGTTTGTACCGGACGAATGTTGGCAAACAGCCCCAATTTCTTACGCATGGCCAATAGTCCTTGCTCCGGACGAACTTTTGCCGTCGGGTTATTATCGAATTTAGGGTCACCTACAGCCGAGAACAATACGGCATCCGCATTCTTACAGACTTCGTAAGTCGCTTGGGGAAACGGGTCACCCACCTTGTCTATCGCATCTGCACCACAGATAGCATATTCATAACTTACCTTGTGTCCGAACTTCTCACAAACGGCATTCATCACATCAACGCCTTGTACTGATATTTCCGGTCCGATACCGTCACCGGCTAATACTGCAATTTTAAAATCCATCTTTTCTTTTATTTGTTTTCTTTATTTCTTATCTGTCTTTCCTCGGGTAATGTTTTAACCGATGTTTTCATATTCATTCTCTATAATATTCAGCATTTTCAGGGTAGCTTTAATTGCAGCTTCCGTCTGGTCTGCATCCAACCCGCGAGTGCGGAATACTTTATCTTCAAAGCTCCAGGTTATCACCGTCTGTACAAAAGCATCGGTACGTCCACCGGGGGGAATACTTACCGCATAATTGGTCAGCATCGGAAACTTACGCCCCAATGTCACTTTATATATCTTACGCAATGCACGTACAAACGCATCATATTGGCCATCGCCATTGGAATTCTCCTCAAATTCCTTCCCATTGATTTCCATCCGTACAGTAGCCATCGGCCTCAAACCATGAGCAAGCGTCACTATGTAACTCTTCAGCTTCACCCTTTCACTTACCACGCCATGTTTCAATACATCGGAAACAATATAGGGCAAGTCTTCCTGAGTGACCAACTCTTTCTTATCACCCAACTCAATGATACGCTCCGTCACTTTACGCATCGATTCTTCATCCAATTCAAGCCCGAGGTCTTCCAGATTTTTACGAATATTCGCCTTACCGCTTGTTTTACCCAATGCATATTCACGTTTGCGCCCAAATCGTTCCGGCAACAAGTCATTGCAATAAAGATTGTTCTTGTTATCGCCATCGGCATGAACTCCTGCTACCTGAGTAAAGACATTTTCACCCACAATCGGCTTGTTGGCGGGAATTACGATTCCCGAATAGGACTCGACCACACGGCTCACATCATTCAAACGACTTTCGTCGATATTTGTCACCGCACTAAAATGGTCTTTCAGAATAGCCTGCACACTGGCAAGCGGTGCATTGCCGGCCCGTTCGCCCAATCCGTTAATGGTAGTATGAAGCCCTTTTACCCCGCTGAGCACGGCAGCCAACACATTACTCACGGCAAGGTCGTAATCATTGTGTGCATGAAAATCGAAATGCATATCTGGATAATGCTTCTTCATTTTCCGCATATACTCGATAACCTGCAAAGGATTTAAAATCCCCAAAGTATCAGGCAACATATAACGTTTTATGCTGGTGGATTTCAGGCCGTCCATCAACTGGAATACATATTCGGGAGAATCCTTCATGCCGTTGCTCCAATCTTCCAAATATACATTGACGGCAATATCCAACTCATCGGCATAATGCACCACATTAATTATATCTTCGATATGCTCTTCCGGCGTCTTCTTCAGTTGGTGGGTACAATGTTTCAACGAGCCTTTGCAAAGCAAGTTTATTACCCGGCAACCGGTACTTTGTATCCAATCCACCGAAGTGTGTCCATCTACGAAGCCGAGCACTTCTACCTTGTGGAGCAGGTTGCGCCGTGCAGCCCAGTCGCATATCATTTTTACAGCTTCAAACTCACCATCTGATACACGGGCCGAGGCAACCTCCACCCTGTCTACCTTTAAATCCTCCAACAGCAAACGGGCAATCATCAATTTTTCATGGGGCACGAATGACACTCCGCTGGTCTGTTCACCGTCACGAAGTGTCGTGTCCATGATTTCTATCTTGACGCGTTCTCCCATGCTTCTATTTTATCTTTATTGGTCAGCAAAAAGTCGATGTCATCCAAACCATTCATCAGGCAATGCTTTTTATAGCCGTTAATCTCGAAAGATTCACTCTTGCCTGTCGCCTTATTAGTTATTGTCTGTTCGGGCAAGTTTACTTCTACTTTTGTTTTCGGGTTTGCGTAAATCGAGTCAAACAGTTCTTTCAGAAACTCTTCACTTACCACCACCGGTAAAACAAAGTTGTTCAGTTCATTATTCTTATGAATATCAGCGAAGAAACTCGAAACGACCACACGAAAACCATATCCGGCAATCGCCCATGCAGCATGTTCACGGCTGGAGCCCGAACCAAAGTTTTTTCCGGCCACAAGGATTTCTCCTCCATAAGTGGGATTATTCAGTACGAAATCCTCATTTAAAGAACCATCAGGGTTGTAACGCCAGTCACGGAATAAATTATCACCAAAGAATTTTTCTTCGCGTGTAGTTGCCTTTAAAAAACGGGCAGGGATGATTTGGTCTGTATCCACATTTTCCAAAGGAAGAGGGACACAAGTACTTGTTATTATATTGAATTTCTGTTTCATATTGACTCATTTTTTAGACTTGTATTCTTTATACCAATTAAAAACACCGTATATAACCGAAACTGTCAGAAGTATATAAATTGCTAATTCTCGAGCCACATTCCCCTCTGGAAAAAAGAGAGCAACAACGCATAATAGCAAACCAATGCCATAACATATTCTTATAATCATGCCTAGAGTTTTCATCTTTCTGCAACAATCAATTTTTTTTCTGACAAAAGGGTTCATTTACATTAACTCTCTCGGATCGGTAATAACCCCAGTTATTGCTGCTGCAGCGGCGACCAACGGACTGGCAAGCAGAGTGCGTGCACCCGGTCCCTGACGTCCCTCAAAGTTACGATTACTGGTTGATACCGAATATTTGCCGGCAGGAATCTTGTCATCATTCATAGCCAGACAAGCAGAACAACCCGGCTGACGAATAGCAAACCCGGCTTCTTCCAACACTTTATCCAATCCTTCCTCGCGAATCTGCGCATCCACCATCCACGAGCCTGGAACCAGCCAGGCAATGACGTTTTCTGCTTTCTTCTTTCCTTTTACTATAGAAGCAAAAGCACGGAAATCCTCGATACGGCCATTGGTACAAGCGCCCAAGAATACATAATCAATTTTCTTACCCAATAATGATTCGCCGGGTTGAAAGCCCATATAGTCCAATGATTTTTTATAAGAAGCGCTATGATTATCAGCAGGAATATGCTCGGTTATTCCCATTCCCATACCCGGATTGGTACCGTAAGTAATCATAGGTTGGATATCGGCAGCATCAAACCTTACTTCCTTATCAAATGTAGCATCTTCATCACTTTTCAAAGTCTTCCAATAGGCCATAGCTTTATCCCACTCCTCACCTTGAGGGGCATATTCTCTACCTTTAATATATTCAAAAGTTACTTCATCAGGAGCAACCATACCTCCACGAGCTCCCATCTCAATACTCAAATTACATAAGGTCAAGCGTCCTTCCATCGTCAGATTACGAACTGCAGAACCGGCATACTCCACAAAATATCCGGTAGCGCCACTGGTTGTCATCTTCGACATCATATAGAGGGCAATATCTTTGGCAGTCACTCCTTTACCCAGTTCTCCATCAACAGTTATGCGCATCGTTTTAGGACGAGACTGAAGAATGCATTGCGAAGCTAAAACCATTTCTACCTCGCTCGTACCTATCCCGAAAGCAACAGCTCCCATTGCTCCGTGAGTAGAAGTATGTGAGTCACCACAAACAATAGTCATACCCGGCAAAGTCAATCCCCTCTCAGGACCTACGACATGAATAATACCGTTTCTCTTATCCATCATCCCGAAATGTGCCAAACCAAAATCGGCAGCATTCTTGGCCAATGTATCTACTTGCGTCTTAGAAACAGGGTCTTCAATTGGTTTATCCTGATCATGAGTGGGAGTGTTATGATCCGGCATACAATAAATATGGTCAGGGCGAAATACTTTCACTCCACGTGCACGCAAACCTGAAAAAGCCTGCGGACTAGTTACCTCATGACAATAAAGTCTGTCAATATAAAGCTGAGTGGGCCCATCCTCTACTTTCTGCACTACATGGGCATCCCAAATCTTATCAAATAATGTGTTAGCCATTTTTGTATTTACGTATTATTATCTTTTAAACTTATTGATACAATCGATATATGCTTCTACTGATGCAGCAATGATATCTGTATTCGCTCCGAAGCCGTAATACATCTGTCCGTCATATTCCACCTGCATGTGCACTTTACCCATATCATCACTACCTTTACTGATAGCCTGAATAGTGAATTCTTTCAACACCATGTGGCGGTCAATAATCTTTTTCAATGCAGTGATAGCAGCATCTACAGGCCCATTACCACTGGCAGCAGCTTCAAAATGCTCGCCTGCTATATTCAGCCCAAGACTGGCCACGGAACGAACACCAACACCGCTCGTTACTTGCAGATAATCTAATTTGATATGATCATTAACACTTCTGTCAGCTCCTGCCAGCACAAGAATATCATCATCAGTGATGTCTTTCTTTTTATCGGCAAGTTTCAAGAAATCTTCATATACCTTATCCAATTTGTCCTGTTCCAATTCCACACCCAGAACATGAAGACGATGTTTCAATGCCGCGCGTCCACTACGAGCTGTCAGCACGATAGCATTATCATCAATACCCACATCTTTGGGGTCGATGATTTCATAGGTCTGTACATTCTTCAACACCCCATCCTGATGGATGCCCGACGAATGTGCAAAAGCATTACGACCTACAATCGCTTTGTTTGGCTGAACCGGCATATTCATAAGACTAGATACCATACGGCTCGTCGGATAAATTTTCTGAGTATTGATATTAGTTTGAATATGAATGTCATTATGACATTTGATAATCATCGCCACTTCTTCCAAAGAAGTATTTCCGGCACGTTCACCAATACCATTGATAGTCACTTCTACCTGACGCGCTCCGTTCAATACCCCATTAATAGTATTGGCTGTAGCCATACCCAAATCATTATGACAATGAGTGGAAATGATTGCTTTATCAATACCGTCCACATGATCTACCAGATATTTAATTTTCGCACCATATTCTTCGGGCAAACAATATCCCGTAGTATCAGGTATATTCACTACCGTAGCACCGGCCTTAATCACCGCTTCAACTACACGCGCCAAATACTCATTATCAGTTCGTCCTGCATCTTCTGCATAGAACTCCACATCATCTACAAAACGACGAGCATATTTCACGGCTGCTACCGCACGTTCTATAATTTCTTCACGAGTAGAATTAAACTTATATTTAATATGTGAATCAGAAGTGCCAATACCAGTATGGATACGTTTATGTTTAGCGAATCTCAATGCATCTGCAGCCACATCAATGTCTTTCTCTACCGCACGAGTCAAAGCACAGATGGTTGGCCAAGTCACAGCTTTAGATATTTCAATGACAGAGTTAAAATCTCCCGGACTTGAAATTGGGAATCCTGCTTCTATAACATCTACTCCCAAGGCTTCGAGTTGTTTAGCCACCTGAATCTTTTCTACTGTATTTAACTGACATCCCGGAACCTGCTCACCATCACGAAGAGTGGTGTCGAAAATAAATAATCTATCGCTCATAGCTTTCAATTTTATATTTTTATTTTAATTATACTCATTAAAAAAGCCTTTCGCACAAGGAAGTGAGAAAGGCTTTCGTATATCATTATTATACATACATTTATGCACGACACTCACTTCCCGCTGACTTTGCCAGTAGAATAATAATGCCGCATAGCAAAATATGTATAAACATTTGGTTCATATAATCTATCTCTTATTGTTTAAATCGATGCAAAGGTAGGGATTATTTTTTAATCGCAAAATAAAATGATAGTTTTTTCATTATACAAGCTACGATTTTTTATTTAACCCATGTAAAGAGTAACAATTTATCGGATGTAATAGAATAGAGTATCGAATATCATACAGATGAGCAGAATGTAATTTTTCCCCATTCCAAGCTATATGAGCAGTATAAATACAAAAGAAGCCTCCGAATCATTTGACTGACTCGGAGGCTTTCATTAAAACGG
>NZ_CAOOSE010000023.1:0-72420 GCF_948499155.1 uncultured Phocaeicola sp.
TGAAAGTATTAATGTTTGGATGGGAATTTCCTCCCAAAATATATGGTGGTCTTGCCGTAGCTTCTTATGGTATAACAAAAGGACTAAGCTTGCAGGGCGATGTGGAAACTACTTTCTGTATGCCGAAACCTTGTGGTGAAGAGGAACAGTTCTTAAACATCATAGGAATGAACCAAGTGCCCATTGTGTGGCGCGATGTGAATTATGACTATCTCAAAGAGCGTTTGCCGTCTTATATGACGCCGGAACAATATTACGCTTTCCGTGACCATATTTACGCCGATTTTTCTTATATGCACGTCAATGATTTAGGTTGTATGGAATTTGGAGGTGGTTATCCGTCGAATCTGCACGAAGAAATCAATAACTTCTCCGTTATTGCCGGTGTAGTGGCACGCCAACAAGAATTTGATATTATCCATGCCCATGACTGGCTGACTTATCCAGCCGGTGTACATGCCAAGATGGTCAGTGGAAAACCTTTGTGTATTCATGTGCATGCCACTGACTTCGACCGTTCTCGCGGTAAAGTAAATCCTACGGTTTATGCTATGGAGAAGAATGGTATGGATCATGCGGATTGTATCATGTGTGTGTCTGAGTTGACTCGTCAGACTGTTATCCATCAGTATCATCAAGATCCGCGTAAGTGCTTTGCGATGCACAATGCGGTTTATCCATTGTCACAAGAATATCAGGATATTCCACGACCTGACCATTCAAAAGAAAAAGTTGTTACTTTCCTCGGGCGTATTACTATGCAGAAGGGACCCGAGTATTTTGTAGAAGCGGCAGCATTAGTGCTTAAACGTACTCGTAATATTCGTTTTGTGATGGCCGGATCGGGCGATATGCTCAATGCTATGATAAATATGGTGGCGGAACGTGGTATAGCAGACCGTTTCCATTTCCCGGGATTCCAGCGTGGACGTCAGGTTTATGAAACCTATAAACAAAGTGACGTGTTTGTGATGCCTTCGGTTTCCGAACCGTTTGGTATTGCTCCTCTTGAAGCTATGCAGTGTGGTACTCCTTCTATTATATCCAAGCAGTCCGGTTGTGGAGAAATCCTCACCAATGTGATAAAAACAGACTATTGGGATATACATGCAATGGCAGATGCCATCTATGCACTCTGTACTTATCCATCTCTCTTTAATTACCTGCAAGAAGAGGGTAAAAAGGAAGTGGATGGTATTACATGGGAAAAAGTCGGATTGCGTATCCGTGCTCTTTATGAGGAAGTATTAAAAAACTATGGTAAATAATAAAAATCACACTAGATATGAAAACAATCTGTCTTTACTTTGAGATACATCAAATTATCCATTTGAAACGCTATCGTTTCTTCGAGATAGGCACCGACCACTATTATTATGATGACTATGCCAACGAGCAAGCCATTAACGAAGTGGTTGAACGTTCGTATGTTCCTGCGCTGAATACGTTGATTGAAATGGCAAGAGCCAACGGGGGCGCATTCAAGGTGGCTATTTCCATTTCGGGAGTAGCATTGGAACAATTGGAAATTCATGCTCCGATAGTTATTGAACTGTTGCATCAGTTGAATGATACAGGTTGCTGTGAATTCCTTTGTGAACCTTATTCACATGGTCTTTCTTCATTGGCTAATGAAGATTGCTTCCGCGAAGAAGTGGAACGTATGCGTGTGAAGGTTAAGCAAATTTTCAACCAAACGCCGAAAGTGTTCCGTAACTCTAGTTTGATTTACTCAAACGAGATTGGTTCAATTGTAGCCGATATGGGCTTCAAGGGTATGTTGACTGAAGGTGCAAAGCATATTTTGGGTTGGAAGAGTTCTCATTATCTGTATCATTGTGCCATGAATCCGAACTTGAAGCTGTTGCTTCGTGATTTCAAACTGTCCGATGATATCAGTTTACGGTTCTCTAACTCTGATTGGAGCGAATATCCTTTGTTTGCAGATAAATATGTAGACTGGATTGCAGCATTGCCCGAAGAAGAACAAGTTATCAATATATTTATGGAACTTTCCGCTTTGGGTATGGCACAGTCATTGTCATCCAATATCTTGGAATTCCTGAAAGCATTGCCGATATGTGCGAAAGATAGAGGCATTACTTTCTCTACTCCAACAGAAATCGTTACCAAACTGAAATCTGTAGACCAGATAGACGTTCCTTATCCAATGTCATGGACAGATGAAGAACGCGATATCAGCCCATGGTTGGGTAATGTGATGCAACGTGAAGCATTCAATAAATTATATAGTGTGGCAGAACGTGTGCACTTGTGCAATGACCGTCGCATTAAGCAGGACTGGGATTATTTGCAGGCAAGTAACAACTTCCGTTTCATGACTAGCAAGAATACGGGCATTAATATCAACCGTGGTATTTATGATTCTCCGTACGATGCTTTCACCAACTATATGAATATATTGGGTGACTTTATCAGCCGTGTAAACTCGTTATATCCGGTTGATATGGATAATGAAGAGCTGAACTCATTGCTTACCACTATTAAGAACCAAGGCGAGGAACTGGTAGCATTGAACAAGGAAGTTGAAAGATTACAAGCTAAATTGGTAAAAGCTGAAGCAAAAATAGCTGCAGAAGCGGAAAAAGAACCAGCTAAGAAAACAGCTGCCAAGAAAACGGTTACTAAAAAGGAACCGGCTAAGAAAGCTACACCGAAGAAAGAAGGATAAGATATTGACTTATTTATTATTATGACAATAGCCCGTTTGCTTTTTGAAAGTAAACGGGCTTTTTATTTGGCTCGTGTTTTCCTTTTGCATACCTTTGCCGCACTATTATTAAAGTAATACCATATGAGAAGACAAATATCCAAATTGCAAATCATACGTTTCCGCCGATGGAGTAGAAAAGGGTATGCTATATTCTGCAGTTTGGGAAAGAGTGTGGTAATTGGCTATTTGAAAAAAGGAATCGTTGAAATTGCTTTAAAAAAGCAATCTAACGTGTGTGTCTTATCCACAGTAGGTCGTCAGGATAGAACTGATGAAAAAGAAGGGGAATCGCCTGATAGGGATGTGGCGGATAAGATACTTTCATTGATTATTTTGGAGATAATATCTTTAAATCGGTCACGTTGTGTGACTGGTGGTAAGTTATTGTTTTCTTATTTATATTATTTATATGGCCGGAAGAGCGTGCAATGCATTCTCTCTCCGGCCTTTTTATGTCATTAACAGTTAAAAACAATGCTGAACGAACTTAAAAACAAAGTATTAAATGGTGGGAAAATTACCGTTGAAGAGGCTGAATGGTTGGCTATAGAAGCTGATAAAGAGCAACTTTATGAGGCTGCCCATGTGATAACGCACGAAATGGCTTCGGATATTTTTAATATGTGCTCTATCATTAATGCCAAATCAGGCCGTTGCTCGGAGGACTGTAAATGGTGCGCGCAGTCGGCACACTATCAAACCGAAGCAGATGTCTATGATTTAGTGGACAAAAAGAGTTGTATGAGAGAAGCGCTATGCAACGAACTTTATGGCATAGATCGTTTATCATTGGTGACCAGTGGGCGGAAACCCGGTAAGAAAGATATGCAACAATTATGCGAGACGTTTAAATATATAGGTTCGTATTCTAGGATTAAGTTGTGTGCCTCATTGGGATTGCTTAATGAGGAAGAACTCCGCCGGTTGTATGAATCGGGAGTTACTCGTTATCATTGTAATCTGGAGACCGGAGCCTCATTTTTTCCTTCTCTTTGTTCCACCCATACCCAGCAAGAAAAGATAGATACCTTGCTTGCAGCGCGCCGGGTAGGAATGGAGGTGTGTAGTGGTGGTATTATCGGAATGGGTGAAACCGTTCAGCAACGTATTGAACTCGCTTTTGCTTTGCAGCAACTGGATATTCAGTCTATCCCCATTAATTTGCTTCAACCTATTCCGGGTACTCCTTTAGAGCACATGGCTCGTTTGACAGAAGATGAAATTCTGACCACGATTGCCTTGTTTCGCTTTATTAATCCTACGGCATATCTCCGTTTTGCAGGAGGATGTTCCTATCTGTCTAAGGAAGTCGTAAATAAAGCGTTGCACATAGGAATTAATGCATCGATTGTCGGAAGTTTACTGACCACACAGGGCTTAGACGTTTCGGATAGTGAAGAGGCGTTGGAAGACTCGGGTTATACCCATTGAGCTCCTGACATCGGGAGACCGAAGAAAAAAGAGATTAAATGAACAATATGGATAATTTTGATAAAGAGCATTTATGGCACCCTTATACATCAACCGCCAATCCGCTTCCCACTTATCTGGTGAAACGGGCAGAAGGAGTGTATATTGAGTTGGAGGACGGCAGAAGACTGATAGAAGGAATGTCCTCATGGTGGTGCATGGTACACGGATATAATCATCCGGTGTTGAATCGTGCAGCTCGTGAACAGATAGACCGGATGAGTCATGTGATGTTTGGTGGGCTGACACACGAACCGGCTATTGAGCTAGGTAAATTATTATTAAAGATTGTGCCGCCGCGTATGCAGAAGATTTTTTATGCCGATTCCGGTTCGGTGGCCGTGGAAGTGGCGTTGAAAATGGCTGTTCAGTATTGGTATGCACAAGGCAGAAAGAATAAAAATAACTTTGTTACGATACGTTCAGGTTATCATGGGGATACATGGAATGCCATGTCGGTGTGCGACCCGGTGACGGGTATGCATAGCATTTTCGGATCAGCATTGCCTATTCGCTATTTCGTGCCGTCTCCCTGTTCTTGTTTTGGTGGAGAATGGAGAGAAGAAGATATACTGCCTCTCAGAAAGGTTTTGGAAGAACATCACGAAGAACTGGCTGCATTGATTTTGGAACCTGTGGTGCAGGGAGCCGGAGGGATGCGTTTCTACCATCCTGAATATTTGCGACAGGCAGAGAAATTGTGTAAGGAATATCATTTATTATTGATATTTGATGAAATAGCGACCGGCTTCGGAAGAACCGGAAAACTCTTTGCATGGGAACACGCAAACGTGCAGCCTGATATCATGTGCATAGGAAAAGCTCTCACCGGAGGATATATGACTTTTTCGGCTGTGCTTACCAGTGATGAAGTAGCAGGTACTATATCAAACGGTTATCCGGGGGCATTTATGCATGGTCCCACGTTTATGGGAAATCCTTTGGCATGTGCTATTGCACGGGCTTCGGTAGAGCTGTTGCTATCCTGTGGATGGGAGCAAAAAGTAAAGGCAATAGAAGAGCAATTGAAACGAGAACTGTCGCCGGCCAAGAATTTGCAGCAAGTGGCGGATGTGCGTGTATTGGGAGCTATCGGGGTGATAGAGGTAAAAGAGCCTGTAGACATGGCTTACATGCAGAAGCGTTTTGTGGAAGAAGGAGTATGGGTACGTCCTTTTGGAAAATTGGTGTACATCATGCCGCCTTTTATCATTCAACCCGAAGAACTGAGCAGATTGACTCATGCATTGGTGAAGATAGTGGGAGAACTGTAACGTCTCTATGAAAGTGAAGAAATGATATAAGTATAGAAAATATGAGTTCATTTGAAGTTTTGGAACAGGAGCTTGTTTTGCTGGAGAGTAAGAACAATTTGCGCAGACTGCCTGCTACTCACCATTGTGGCAGGGAGGTGATAGTAGATGGTAACATAATGTTGAATCTATCTTCTAATGATTATTTGGGACTGACAACAGATGTTGCCTTGCGTGCTGAATTTCTGCAAACGCTTACTCCTGAAAGTTTTCTGCCTTCGGCTTCATCATCTCGCTTGCTGACCGGTAATTTTGATATATACACTCGTTTGGAGGAGGTCTTGGCCGGGCTTTTCGGGAAAGAGAGTGCATTGGTTTTTAATAGTGGTTACCACATGAATATAGGGATTTTGCCTGCTGTGAGTAATGCTCATACACTGATTCTTGCCGACAAACTGGTGCATGCCAGCATTATTGACGGCATTCGTCTGTCTGAAGCAAAATGTATTCGTTACCGACATAATAATTATGATCAACTGGAACAATTGTTATCTGTTCATCATGCCGGGTATGAGAAGATTATTGTGGTAACCGAGAGTATTTTCAGTATGGATGGTGATGAGGCTGATTTTAAC
The DNA here is from genome assembly GCF_948499155.1 of uncultured Phocaeicola sp. NCBI lineage: Bacteria > Pseudomonadati > Bacteroidota > Bacteroidia > Bacteroidales > Bacteroidaceae > Phocaeicola > uncultured Phocaeicola sp. The sequence goes on from NZ_CAOOSE010000023.1 coordinate 6,093, forward strand.
CGTCTGGTGATGCTGAAACGTCAATATAATAATGTTTTGCTTTATGTAGACGAAGCACATGGCATCGGAGTAAGAGGTGAGCGTGGATTGGGGTGTGCTGAAGAACAAGGATGTATCGGAGAGATTGACTTTCTGTGTGGAACTTTTGGTAAGGCATTGGCTTCGGTTGGCGGATATATTGTATGTTCAAAAACGATACATGATTATTTGGTTAACAAGATGCGTACACTTATTTTCACGACAGCTCTTCCACCGGTCAATTTGATGTGGACGTGTTTCATTCTTGAACGCTTGGCGGAATTCCATGACAAGCGACAACATCTGCAACATATTTCTTGTCTGCTAAAAGAAGGATTGCTTGATGCCGGATATGAATGTCCCTCCACCAGTCATATTATTCCGCTGACCATAGGGGAGAGTGCTGCAACCATTTTAAAGGCTGAAGAGTTGCAGCGTAAAGGATTTTATGCCCTTCCGGTTCGTCCGCCTACAGTGCCCGAAGGCACTTCGCGCATTCGTTTTTCACTGACAGCAGCACTTACCGAGGACGAGGTAAAGAAGTTGATAACAAATATAAAAAAACAATGAAACAGTACTTTATAGAGCGACATTATTCTTCCTCGCTTACCGTCTTTTTTGCCGGTTGGGGAATGGATGAACATCCTTTTGAGGATTATCATCCGATAGGCAGTGACTTACTTGTATGTTATGACTATCGTTCACTTGACTTTGATTTCTCTTTGCTGAAGGGATATGAAGATATCCGTGTAGTAGGCTGGTCAATGGGAGTGTGGGCTGCTTCTCAAGTATTGAGTCATTTTCATCTTCCCATTTCAGAAAGTGTGGCTGTGAACGGAACTGTAACCCCTGTCGATGATTTACGAGGTATTCCTATTGCTATTTATGAAGGAACATTGAAAGGATTGAATGACATTACGTTGAAAAAGTTTTGTCGTCGTATGTGTGGTTCTGCTTCGCTCTTGGGTGATTTCCTTTCAAAAAGTCCCCATCGTTTCATTGAAGATGTGAAAGAAGAACTCTTTCTTATAGCAAGACAGGCAGAGAGTCTTGCACCTGCCCGATTTTTCTGGAGTAAAGCTGTGGTAGGAAAGGGGGATTTGATTTTTATTCCGGCTAACCAAAAGAATGCATGGAGTGAACTCGGAGTACAGATAGAGGAAGAAGACATCGCTCATTATTCTGATGTGTTTTTACGAAACATAGTGTGTGGATAATGCAATTCCGATAAGCATAACAATAAATGGATATGATAAACAAACAATTAATAACACGCCGATTTTCACGTGCCGTAGAAAGCTATAATCGTGAAGCCACGGCACAGAAACAGATAGCATATCGCATGAACGATATGTTGGCACACTATTTGCCTGCACGTCCCCGGCATGTGCTTGAGATAGGTAGTGGAACCGGGTTCCTGACTCGTCCGTTACTTCACACTTTTCACCCTGAAAAAATGATATTGAATGATATATGTCACGAGATGAGCACTTGTTTTGCCGACTTACTGTCCGGCAGGCAAGTAACTTTTATTCCCGGTGATGCAGAGCGACTCTCTTTTCCTTCGGGACAAGACCTGATTGTTTCTTGTTCTGCTATCCAGTGGTTTGTCTCTCCTGAACAATTTTTCGAACGTTGCAATGCCTTGTTGTCAAGCCGCGGATATTTCGCTTTCAGTACTTTCGGAAAAGAGAATTTGAGAGAGATAACTGCCTTGACCGGAAGCGGATTGCATTATTATTCTTTGGAGGAACTGAAAAACTCTTTGTCTATACATTATAATATAGTCAGTGCCGGTGAGGAGCATATTCGTCTGACATTCGATACTCCACTTAGTGTACTTTATCATCTGAAACATACGGGAGTGACTGCTGTCAGACAGCAGGCATGGACAAAAGGTGATTTGCAGAAGTTTTGCGATAAATACACACGGTTGTTTAGTTGTGGCAATGCTGTCACATTGACTTATCATCCTATTTATATCATAGCCCAAAAGAAACCGTAATATAGAAAAACAGATAAAACGATGAAAGAAAATGTATATTTTGTCAGCGGCATAGATACCAATATTGGAAAAAGTTATGCCACTGCTTATCTCGCACGTGTGTGGAAGGAGAAAGGAATAAATGTGATTACCCAGAAATTTATACAAACAGGTAATCCGGCCGGTTATTCTGAAGACATCGAGCTTCACCGCCGTCTGATGGGGATGGAATATTTGCCGGAAGATGAGCAGGGGTGGACAAAACCTGAGATATTCTCTTATCCGGCATCTCCCGATTTGGCATCACGCATAGACAAGCGTGCTGTGGACTTCAATAAGATTAATCATGCCACAAGCATACTGAGTGAACGTTTTGATGCCGTGTTGGTGGAAGGGGCAGGAGGGCTCATGGTTCCGCTTACACCAGACTATTTGACAATCGATTATATTCAACAGTCCGGTTATCCGTTGGTTTTTGTCACTTCGGGCCGTTTGGGGAGTGTAAACCATACACTGCTCAGCTTTGAAGCCATAGAGCGCAGAGGCATCAAGCTCCATACGGTAATGTATAATCTCTATCCGGAAGGAGAGGATAAAATAATACAGTTGGACACGGAGAACTATATACGACATTATATGGAAAAGCATTTTCCTGAAGCGGAATTTGTGAAAGTGCCTTGTCTGTAAACAAGATAAACGGTCTCTCTTTCTATAATCAATGAGAAAGAGGGCCGTCTCACGACGCTCCTCTTCGCAAACTTAAAACAACCAACAAAAGAAATAGATAATAGGGTGCTTATCTGATAAAAAGTAATTCTCTATATTTAGGTAATGTCCACATTTGATTATCCACTATAAGTTCCAGTTTGTCAATGTGATAACGTATATCCTCCAACATAGGGGAGATGTTGTTATGGTATGCTATTGCTTTTTCGCGTTCGTTTTCCAGTTTGTTAGCTATTTTACGAGCTTCTATCATTGCGTTTACGTGTTCTGTGATAAAGATTGTATGTTCTGCTATTTCCTCTATAAGTTTTATGTTCTCAGAAGATAACTTTTCGGCTTTCTCCATTGAGAAAAGCTCTTTCATTTTATATACATTATCAATCAATTTGCTCTGGTATTCGGTTGCCACAGGAATGATATGGTTCATGGCAAGGTCACCAAGCACGCGGGCTTCAATCTGGATTTTTTTTGTATACATTTCCCATTTTACTTCATTGCGGGCTTCGAGTTCCTTTCGGGTCATCACACCGGTTGCTTCGAACATGGCAATGCTTTCGGGCTTCAGATAGTTATCGAAGATAATCGGGCAGCTGGTTTCACAATCCAGACCACGACGTGCAGCTTCTATCTTCCATTCATCCGAATAACCGTTTCCATCAAAACGAATTGGTTTACATTCCTTGATGTATTGGCGAATAATTTCGATAATGGCAGAGATTTTCGGTTCACCCTTCTCAATCAGTCTGTCTACATCTTTTTTAAATTTCGCCAATTGGTCGGCTACGGCTGTGTTAAGGGCAATCATGGCACTGGCACAATTAGCTTCTGAACCAACGGCGCGAAACTCAAAACGGTTACCTGTGAAAGCGAAAGGCGACGTCCGATTTCGGTCAGTATTGTCAATCAGCAATTCGGGGATTTGTGGAATATCCAGTTTCATGCCTTGTTTGCCGCTTAATGAGAAAAGATCATCACTCGTGCTTTCTTCCAAATGGTTGAGTACTTGTGTGAGTTGTTTGCCGAGGAAAGAAGAAATGATGGCGGGAGGTGCTTCGTTGGCTCCCAAACGATGTGCGTTAGTTGCACTCATAATGGAAGCTTTCAGCAAACCGTTGTGATGATAAACAGCCATCAGTGTGTTTACTACAAAGGTGATAAACCGCAAGTTGTCTTCGGCTGTTTTGCCGGGAGCCATCAGCAGAACTCCGGTGTTGGTTCCGAGTGACCAGTTGTTGTGTTTGCCGGAACCGTTCACTCCCTTGAAAGGTTTTTCATGCAAAAGAAGGCGGAAACCGTGGTTGCGGGCGACTTTGCGCATCAATGACATGATGAGCATATTGTGATCTACGGCAAGATTACATTCTTCAAAGATGGGAGCCAGTTCAAACTGGTTGGGAGCCACTTCATTGTGACGTGTTTTCACAGGAATACCTAGTTCCAGCGCCTGGATTTCGAGGTCTTTCATAAAAGCGGCTACACGAGTAGGAATGGCTCCGAAGTAATGATCTTCCAGTTGTTGATTTTTGCTGGCTTCGTGCCCCATCAGAGTACGTCCGGTCAATAGCAGGTCAGGGCGTGCGGCATAAAGTCCTTCATCCACCAAGAAATACTCTTGTTCCCATCCCAGGTAGGCAACTACTTTTTTTACATCAGGATTAAAGTAGTGGCATACCTCTACGGCTGCTTTGTTTACGGCACTTAGGGCTTTTAATAGTGGAGCTTTATAATCAAGAGACTCACCGGTGTAGGCGATGAATACTGTGGGAATGCATAAGGTATCGTCCACTACGAATACAGGAGATGAAGGGTCCCAGGCACTATACCCGCGCGCTTCGAAAGTGTTACGGATTCCTCCGTTGGGAAAACTGGAAGCGTCGGGCTCTTGCTGAACAAGCAATTTACCCGAAAATTCTTCTATCATACCACCTTTACCGTCGTGTTCTACAAAGGCGTCATGTTTCTCGGCAGTTCCTTCGGTCAGTGGTTGGAACCAGTGGGTATAGTGGGTGACACCTAGTTCTGTTGCCCATTTCTTCATGCCTGTGGCCACTTCATTGGCAATACTCCGGTCGAGTGGGGCACCATTATCCATTGCATCCGTCAGTTTCGCATAAACGCTACTGGGCAGATACTTAAACATCTTTTCGCGATTGAATACATATTTGGCAAAGTATTCACTGGGCCTTTCTGCTGGAATCTCTACGGATATTGCTTTCTTTTTGAAAGCACTCTCTACTACTCGGAATCTTAATTTTGACATAATACCTAAATTTGTTTAGTTGTGAAATATATTAGAGTGAATAATCCTTTTATAATATGGCTTTTGTCCTATTGTTTAGGGTGTTCTCATACTTAGGGCAGAGAGAATCTGCTCTTATGAAACCTGTTTCGGAAGAAACAATATATTCATAATGCTTCTAACTTATCATATTCCGTATTATAGGGGTGATATCTTGTATTCACTGACGCGAATACGAAGAGTATTTGTATTTTGTATATAGCAATCTTTTTACCTATAAAAACTAATGCCTATGTATTGTGCTTTAATTCTTTTTCTATTACAGCGCCTCACATTCAGAGGCTTAATCCAAATACGAAGTAAGTACCTTCTGTTCTGGGATTCCACGTCAGCTTAGCGAAAACCGGAACAGAAAAGGATTGGGTTATCTTTAAGTCTTTACTAGCCTGAAGACTGATGTCACTTACGGCAAAGCCGTTTGAACCATTGCAATCCAGTTCTTCGGATGCATTGTAAAAATCATTAGCCCACGGAGTAGCGCCTATCTCGGCTGTCCAGTCCAGACCTCCCAATTTGAAAGGAGCGGCGATGGAAACATAAGAGGCGTAAGCTCTGTCACCATTTTTGTTTATACCGTCATAGCCGGCAAAGTTTGTATACCAATTGATGGCCAAAGGACCGAAATCATATCCCATTTGTGCTTCAAAGGTATGGTTTGTATGATTGGAACCATAATGGAAATATCCCGGTCCGCCGTCAAACCAATAGTCTGTGACCGAAATGCTGAATCCACCGGTAGTATATCCTAGTGTGAGGTCAAGTTCTTTTGTGTCTTTTCCTTCAAACCCTACAGTCCCCCATGCACTCAATGAGAATCCTTTATAGGATAGAGATAAAGTCGGCTGGATACTTATATTCCCTAAATCTTGTCCGCGCCATATATATCCGCTGACCAGGTCGGCACTGATGTCTGTTTCAATTTTCTCTTGTGCAATGCTGATTGTGGGGAGTGCTATTGTTATGCTCAATAGTAGCACTGCTCTTTTAAAGTTTTCTTTCATTACTCTTCACTTTTAAAGTTAATAACAGTAAGTATCCGTATCCTGTATTGTAGCTTGATTTATTATAATATCCATTTTCTGATTCTCTTCATGGCTTCTTCGCAGTCTTCCCGTTTGCCAAAGGCGGTGAGGCGAATGTATCCTTCTCCGCCGGGGCCAAACCCTACTCCCGGAGTACCTACCACATTGGCTTCATATAGCATCTGTTCAAAGAACTTCCATGAACTGATGCCTTTGGGTGTCTTTACCCATAGGTAGGGAGCGTCTTCTCCACCAAACACTTTCAGACCGGTGCTTTCCAGCCCCTCTTTCATTATTCGTGCATTGGCCATGTAATAGTTAATGGTAGCTTTGACTTGTTCCTTGCCTTCAGGAGTGAAGATTGCCTCAGCACCACGTTGGGTGATGTAAGAAGTCCCATTGAATTTTGTGCATTGACGACGATTCCACATTCTGTTAAGGGGAATGCGTTCACCGGTAAGCGTTGCGGCAGTCAGTTCTTTAGGCACAACGGTATATCCGCATCGCACTCCTGTAAATCCGGCTGTTTTCGAGAAACTGCGAAACTCTATAGCCACTTTCTTGGCCCCTTTTATTTCATAGATTGAATGTGGAATATCAGGGTTTTGGATATAGGCTTCATAGGCAGCGTCATATAGAATCAGCGTGTCGTTCTCCAAAGCATAATTCACCCATTTCTTCAGTTCGGCCTTACTGATGACTGTGCCGGTGGGGTTGTTCGGATAGCACAAATAGAGAATATCTATTCTTCTGTCAGGAATTTCAGGGATGAAATTGTTTTCGCTTAGACAAGGCAGATAAACCACATTGCTCCATTTGCCATCTTCTAAGGCGCCGGCTCTTCCGCACATCACGTTGGAGTCAATATAGACAGGATAGATGGGGTCTGTTACACCTATGCTGTTGTCATGCCGGAGGATATCACCTATATTGCCTGTATCACTTTTAGCACCATCACTGATAAATACTTCGCCGGGTTCCAAATGAACGCCTCGTGGGGTAAAATCATTTTTTATGATAGCTTCAATTAGGAAGTCGTACCCTTGCTCGGGGCCGTAACCGTGAAACGTTTCTTGATGTGCCAATTCATCGACAGCTTTGTGCATTGCTTCAATAGATGCTTTAGGCAATGGCCGGGTCACATCTCCAATTCCCAAGCGAATGATATCTGTTTTCGGATGGGAAACTTTAAATGCATTTACTTTTTTTGCTATGTCGGAAAACAAGTAATTGTTGGGGAGCTTCAAAAAATGTTCATTCACAAGTGCCATATTGGTTGTTTTATAGTTTGTTTAAATATTCCATTATCAATTTTCTCTTAAACTTCTATTTCACCATCGAATACTTTTATTGCAGGGCCTGTCATATACACATGTCCATTCGTTTCATCCCAATGTATACGGAGGTCTCCTCCGTCCATTCTGACTAAAGATTTTCGTCCGGCTTTATGGTTCAACACAGCAGCTACTGCGGTAGCACACGCACCAGTGCCGCAGGCCATTGTGATGCCCGAACCTCTTTCCCAAACTCTCATTCTAATCGAATGGTCGGGCAGAATTTCTGCAAATTCTACATTTGTGCGCTCCGGGAATAAAGGGCCATTTTCTAATAAAGGTCCAATCGACGGCAAATTTACATTTTTTATATCATCTACGAAAATAACCAAATGAGGATTTCCCATACAAACAAAAGTTCCTTTGTATTCTTTTCCGCCGGCATTGACAGGTTTTGCCAGCATCTTTCCATCTTGGGTCATAATCTGTTTGGGGTTGGAAAGAAGGGGAACTCCCATATCAACGGTAACTTCTTCAACCCGGTCTTTGTCAATGTGCAATTTCAACACCTTAATTCCCGATGCTGTTTTCAATGTTATTTCGGTCTTATTGGTCAACTTATTATCGTATACATATTTACCAATGCATCTGGAAGCATTTCCACACATCATAGCTTCCGAACCGTCCGCATTGAAAATCCGCATACTGAAATCCGCTTGATCTGCTTTGTCAATCAACACCAATCCGTCAGAACCGATGCCTGTATGATAATTACTCCATTTGATGGAAGCCTTTATCGGGTCTTTTATAGGATAAAGCAATGTATTTACATATATATAATCATTGCCGGCTCCTTGCATCTTAGTGAATTTAATTGTATTTGCCATTTTGTAGTTTGATTTGTTGGTATCTCTTTCTTTTGCTTTTAATTTTAGGCAAAGGTATATCTTTTTGTCTTTATATGTACTATTTGCCTTTCTATTTTCTTGTTTTCTTAATTGTATGTAGCAGATTGAAACAATATTCCCTGTTTATCGTTTTAATTTGTAATTAATCGTAGGGCTAAATAAGTAAACTGTAACACTGTTTATCCTTTAGGGTTTGAATATGAGAAGGTGATTATCCTAAATCTTTTTTTCGCATGAAAAATAATCCTTTTTCGAGCGAAGTGATTTAATCTTTTTGTACTTTTGCCGAAAATTTATAATATAAAAGAAAAAATCACATGGAGTCAGTCTTTATTACGACGCGTAAACAACGAGTTATCAGAGAAATGAGAGATTATATGATGATAGCTCTCGGTATGCTGATGTATAGTATCGGGTGGACCGTCTTTTTGTTGCCTAACGACATCACAACAGGTGGTGTGCCGGGTATTGCTTCTATTGTATATTGGGCAACCGGGGTGAATGTACAGTATACTTATTTTGCTATAAATGGTGCATTGTTGGTTGCCTCCTTGATTGTTTTGGGATGGAAGTTTAGTGTAAAGACAATTTTTGCCGTATTCACCATGACGACCATTCTTCCTATTATTCAGGGAGCAACGGCAGGGTTGCACTTATTGCATGACCAGCCATTTATGGCATGTGTTATCGGTGCTTCTTTCTGTGGTGGCGGTATTGGAGTGGCATTTTCGGCTAACGGCAGTTCCGGGGGAACGGATATTGTGGCTGCTATTATTAATAAATATCGGGATATTACCTTGGGACGCGTGATATTGATGACGGATATGGTGATTATCTCTTCCAGTTACCTTGTATTGCACGATTGGGAAAAGGTGGTATATGGTTTTGCTACCTTATATATATGTAGCTTTGTGCTTGACCAAGTGGTAAACAGTGCCCGTCAGTCTGTGCAGTTCTTTATCATCTCAAAGAAACATGAGGAAATAGGTCATCGCATCAATAAGGATTTGCACCGTGGAGTGACTTTCATTGATGGTGTCGGTTGCTATACAGGCACAGGCGTTAAAATGATGTTTGTGTTGGCAAAGAAACGTGAATCGACTACTATTTTCCGTTTGATTAAGGACATTGACCCGAATGCTTTTGTTTCACAGAGTGCTGTCATCGGTGTGTTTGGCGAAGGTTTTGATAGAATTAAAGTAAAATAATCAAGGAGATAGAGAGAATATAAGAACAAGGAAAAGGTGTCCGTATTGCGGATGCCTTTTTTTTGTGTCTTTACGGAAGAGTAAGCCGTTTCTTATGGTCAGCCAAGGCTTTTTAAACGGAAGATTATTACAGACTCCGGTAATAGACTGTACAGTCCACTATAGCAGACTGTACAGTCCACTGTAACGGACTATACAGTCCACTGCCGAAGACTGTAGTAATTCGACTGACAGACAGGCATAATCGAAAGGGCGAAAACGCTTAGCCCGGCTAATGGAATGAGTTGGGGGGAATATCTGTATTTCTTTTAATAACCTATAAGAGAGTGTAACGTGCTGAACTGTCATTATGATATTTTGTTAGCCTTGATATTGCGCTTTTAGTGGCTAAAATAAAACTATAAATTTATATCGAAATATATTTTGATATCAAAATGTTAGTTTATACCTTTGCTGTATGAAAAAGAAATAACATATTAAAACAACCTAATCATGGAAACAAAACTTACAGAAGAAACCCGTGTGGAAAGTGACTTAATCGGTGCTCGTGAAATTCCGGCTCATGCCTTGTATGGTGTGCAAACACTTAGAGGAATTGAAAATTTCCCTATCAGTAAATTCCACCTTAATGAATATCCGTTGTTTATCAACGGCCTTGCCATTACTAAGATGGCTGCTGCGATGGCCAACTATGAGTTGGGCCTGCTTACTAAGGAACAAAAAGACGCCATTGTACAGGCTTGTCAGGAAATCTTAAACGGTGAGCATCACGAACAGTTTCCTGTAGACATGATTCAAGGTGGCGCGGGTACGACAACCAATATGAATGCCAATGAAGTGATTGCCAATCGTGCATTGGAAATTATGGGACACAAGCGTGGAGAGTATCAATATTGTTCTCCCAATGACCATGTAAACTGTTCACAGTCTACCAATGACGCTTATCCTACTGCCATCCATATCGGTATGTATTATGAAAATCTTCGTTTTCTTCCTTATTTGGAATCTGTTATCGGAGCATTCCGTAAGAAAGGGGAAGAATTTGCACACGTCATTAAGATGGGACGTACACAACTGGAGGATGCCGTGCCTATGACTTTGGGGCAAACATTCAATGGTTTTGCAAGTATCTTGAAAGATGAAGTTCTGCACCTTAACCAAGCTGCCGAGGATTTCCTGACTGTTAATATGGGAGCTACTGCTATCGGTACGGGTATTTGTGCCGAACCGGGCTATGCAGAGAAATGCGTGGAGGCATTGAGCCAAATCACAGGATTTGACTTTAAACTGTCTGCCGACCTGGTCGGAGCGACTTCGGACACATCATGTCTGGTGGGTTATGCGTCAGCTTTGAAGAGAGTGGCCGTGAAAATGAATAAGATATGTAATGACCTGCGCTTGCTTGCCAGTGGTCCGCGTTGCGGATTGGGAGAAATCAATCTGCCGGCCATGCAACCGGGTTCTTCTATTATGCCGGGTAAGGTGAATCCGGTTATTCCCGAAGTAATGAATCAGATTTGCTATAAAGTAATCGGTAACGAATTGTGTGTAACCATGTCCGGTGAAGCAGCCCAGATGGAACTGAACGCAATGGAGCCGGTTATGGCCCAATGCTGCTTTGAATCTGTTGACTTGATGATAAACGGTATGGAGACATTGCGTACACGTTGCATCGAAGGTATCACTGCCAATGAAGAACATTGCAAAATGAATGTGCATAATAGTATTGGTGTAGTAACAGCCTTGAATCCTGTTATCGGTTATAAGAACTCAACGAAGATTGCCAAAGAAGCGATGGCAACAGGCAAGAGCGTTTATGACTTGGTGTTGGAACATGGAATTTTAAATAAAGAAGAGTTGGATACTATTCTGAGCCCTGAAAACATGTTGCATCCCGTGAAACTGGATATACAGGCAAGACGCTAATCAAGCATTGCTATTTTGAAGTATCATGTTGATTAAAAGAAAAAGGGTGTGTCAAAATGAAAACAAGCTATCATCTTGACACATCCCTTTTTTCATTCATATTGGCTTTTCTAGAACTTCCGATAGGTGAGTCGGGCATAGTCTGATTTCAGAACCATTTTGCTGCCGGTTGCTTTTTCCACTTCGAAATGTGTGACGGAGGTATTTAGCCCGAATCTGTTCAAGTCCTCTTCGGTAGCAGTTGCCTCCATATTAGTCTGATATTTAAATTCACCCATCACTACTCCATCGGTAGAGGAGAAGTGCCCCATCAATGTCAAAGGATTAGTGCCCTTATCCATCAGTTCTACTGTATGAAGCTGGATGCTGCAGTAGATACGTTCGCATTCTTTGATACTTCCGTCATTATATTCTATTGTCATTAATTGCCATCTTCCGTCCAATTTTCCGTTGATAGGCTTCTTGTCGCAACTGCATAATACACCGAGCAGTAAGCATAAACATAATATAATTTGTTTCATAGTCCTTATTTTATTAAGCCGGTTTTGCGGATGACAAGCATTCCGCCCGAATTGTTTCCTAGTAAATTACCTCTGTCCATAGCTCCTGACAGGCTGAAGCTCCATCCATCCCATTGGGCGGGTGAATAGGTGACTTCCAGCAGTGAACTGAATTGCTTCTTCATATCATCAAACGGATTGTCATACGTTCCCCAGTTTCTGGAGTAGGTGAGTAACAACCGATACGCCCACTCTTTACCCGGAGTGCCGCTAACGCCCAGATGATGTGCATTTATACGGTTGTTGGCAAACATTATTCTACCGTCTTTATTGTAGACAGGGCCGGTAAACAACGGATTTCCCATGGCCATGCCCCAGTGCTGCCATGCTTGATAAATATAGTGGTTGTAATAATTGTCCTTGGCACTGATTTGTTCAAATTTTCCCCGGAAACCTTCGTTGAAGATAGGCCCTGTCTGGTCTTTGCTGCCCATGCATTCGTATACAAAGGTATCAATGAACCGGTTTTTCGGAAGGGTGACTTCTACTCCCAATAGTCCGTCTTTCCAAGGGCCGTAACCAAAAAACATTTGCGATTCGTCCTCAAAGAAATGCTCATAGTATGCTTTGATTCTCCAATTCTGTACATAGCCGGTAAGTCCGATATTCCAACTGCCCACATGGTTGCCGTACTTGTTTATCTGCTCACCTTCCATGGCATTGTCACTTCCGCTCATCGGAATCAATACACGGATAAAGTCCATAAAATCTGACGGCATTGTCATAATGGGTTCTTTCTGCCCTTCTACATATTGTTTTCCGCCAAACTGGGCAGCCATTTGCAGACCTGCTTCAAGTTCCAATGGGAAGGATTTTTTCTTTCCTACTTTCATAAAGAAAGATTTGCTATGATAAAGCACATCCTTAGTGTATAAATTTCCGGAGCGGGCAAAGTCCTCTTGCCAATTATTGTCTGTGAAAGTTCCGTAAGCGAGATGACCTTTGATGTGTAGCCAGCGTTTGGTCCCGGGAACAGATATATATTGGGGAATCTCGATGCGTACTTGTGGTACAGGGCGGGCACTGTTTGATTCTACCAGTCCTCCGGTACTCAGTTTCGGGTTTCTCAATTCCGGTGTACGTTCTTTACTTCCGATACTGAGATTTAGCCACCGATAGCTCAGGTCGGCGTAGGCCTGCTGAACAACGAAAGAAGAAGTGTAGTTATAGGCGGTGGCTAAGTCTAGCCCTGCTTTCCATGTAAAATGCTTGCCAAATGCCTGTGAATGGAAAATGCCGGCACGCAGATATCCGTTCTCCGTTTTTATAGAGGATAACCCCTGCCGATTGGCCGTAAACCAAAATGGACTGTAGTCGCCGTCTCCTGCCACAATGCCTGTTTCCACTGAATAATGAGTGGTCGGAGTCGTGGTTTGTGCAGTAAGGGTATATAGAGGAACAGATGATAACAAGCCCTGTAATAAAAATAGCTGTATTTTCTTCATTTAGTTTTTAATTATGTTGTTTTTATGTTTTGTGGGAAATGGGTTAAGCATTTCCTGAGGCCGTGCTTCTTTTCTGAAGCCGTGCTCCCTTTCTGAAGCCGTGAATTCTTTCTAAAGGCGTGTCATGACTGAATCTTCGTTGTGATTGGATGGGGCGATGAGGCTTTGTGCCACTGTCAGGCCCAATATGACAAAACTGCCTAATGGTTTCATAAAAAGGGTAGATTACTATTTTGTTTCAAAAGTATATAAAAAAAACTATTTGGTAGAACAAAGCCAACTTAATTTTAGGCTTTATCATTTTTCATCCAACTTTTTTTGTAATTTTGCACAAAATCCGTAAAGAGAAGACACATGACGACAAATATAGAGATAGCTCGTAAAATAGCCGAAGTCAATTACCCGCTGAGCAGGGAGAGTGTGCACGCATTGGCTGAGATTGTGGTGTGTAAGAAGTATCGTAAAGGAGAAATTGTGTTGAAGGAGGGAGAAGTATGCAAGGCTATGTTGTTTATTGAAAAAGGATTGCTCAGACAGTTCTACTATAAATATGACAAAGACCTGACCGAACATATCGGCTATGAAAATGGAATGATTATTTGTATCGAGAGTTATTTCAAACAAGAACCTACACGCCTGATGGTGGAGACTTTGGAGTCTTCTGTAGTGTGGGAAATTCCTAAGAATCAGGTAGAAGAGCTTGCTTCTAAATATAATGATATCGAACAACTTTATCGCAAATTCATAGAGCACTCATTGATAGAGTCGCAGGTCAAAGCCGATACACTTCGATTTGAGCCGGCTCATGAACGGTATAATAAATTGCTTCGTCTGCATCCTGAGATATTGAAAAGAGCTCCGTTGGTGTACATTGCCTCTTTATTGCAAATGACGCCCGAAACACTGAGCCGTGTCCGTTCGTCATTGCTTTAATTTCTTAGAATTGGTATAACAGTCCCACACGCGTCTCAAAGGTTTTATATTGTACATCTTTGTGATAGGTGTAGTGTGTATGTCGGTAGAAATAAGAGATTTCCATGTTTGCTTTAAAGTGCCGGCTTAAGTTCAGTTCGATAAGCGGATTGACTACAGCCAGCATTACGTTTCCTTTGTCTCCCTGCGCGTTCAGATAGAGTGGATCGGTGTTTTCTAGATCTTTATGTTCGTATCCTTTCCAGGTGAAAATCTGGTAGAGATGTAGGTTGAGAGCAAACTGTCCGTAACGTCCGAAGTCGAGGAGGGTTTTGTTTTTTACGCTATAACCACTACCCATATTGTAATTACGGTCAATGACATTATAATAGTCAGTCAGGCTGCCGCCCAGCAGGATAGCACTCAGAAATACACTCTGTTCCAAATTGACAAGGCTGTTCATGCGTGGAAATTTATAGATGATGCCGGGCCCCACACTGGCGGCTTCCGATATTTTATACGGAATGCGTCCCGAACCGTCAATGACTTCTTCGGAATCCAAATAATTGAAATGTTGGAAGATTCCGAACATCATCTCCATGCCGGTAGTGGTCTTCAGCGGCAGTCCCCATAATTTTCCTAAAAGGTTAATCTTGCTGATAAGCGGTTGGTTGGGAGAAAGACCCAGCGTGGCTGTAGCAGTGAAATAATCATAAGGAGCATCATTTATTTTGTCGAAAGGGTTGCCGTAGACTGCTCGAAACTCCAGATAGGGATTGTGCTCTCCGCGAAACAGGTAGTTGTCGTCTGCTAGATAGCGGTCGCCGGCACTGATAGAGAATTGGATAGGAATGCGCTCGTAGTCATGATATTTGTAATGGGAGCGTTTCACCTTCCACATCTCACCTGTTATCATACGGTTGATTCCGCGCATGGGGCAGATTAGAGTTCCCAAGAATTCACGGGTAAATCGTCCGAAGCCACGCTTGGAGTCATCCAGTACCAATGAAGACAGGCGGTGTGTCATTTCGCCGAGTGCAATACCTCCGATGGTGGTTGCCATCAGGTCGTTGATGGCAGGTGGTTCCACTTCGGCTGCAACTTCCCACATCAGGCTTCCGGCAAAAGCGTATGGTGCCGATTCCCAAAAGTTCAATCCATTGCTGCGGGCAGCATTGAAGTAGAGATTGCCATGGTAAGGGTGTGCAAACAGATTGGTGGAGAACTGGTCATTGTCCCACACAAAGCCGTGTTTGATATTGCGACGGATACTGTTGATACTAATCTTTGCAAAATCTTCGTTCATCACATATCGGTCGAATGCCCATACTCCTACATTCATGCCGAATGTTTCGGCGGCAGCACGCCACGGATACTTTTTTTGCATGTGAGGGTCGGTGAAAGTATAGATGGAATCGGGGTGGTGGAGTACTTGTGCCGCCCCACTGCCATTGCTTAAAACCAGAAGACAGACTAATGCAATTTGTTGAATTTTCATTTCGTCAGGATTTAGGATGGAAGCCGGATTTCTCCGGCATACTCATGGTGTTGTTAGAATAGGATAACACCTACTTCAATGATAGGTTTCTTTTCATAGAATTTGTTTTGGTCGTAATATCGTGTCATGCCGTATCCGCCCGAAGCAAATACGCTGAACTTGGATTTTATCTTGTACTCCAAATTGACGCGTGCCTGCAAGGAGTACATACGTTCGGGAGTTTCGGCATCTTCGTTTTCAAAGTTCTCTATGTGGAAGTAGCCGAGGTCGCCGCTGAGCTCTAGATTTTTGGCAATGGGGTAGTAAAGTCCGGCACGGTAGAATACGCAGCCCGAAAACTTGTCGTTCAGGTCAAGATAGTGCGTACCGATACCCAGTAGGGTGTAGGTGGTGCGGTTCTTGAAACGGACGGCCGCATTCATTTTGCTAGTATTACCACCGAACAGCATCAGCTGGATGCGGGTTTTGGGATTGATGTTTACCAATCCGATTTTATGTGCAGTGGTGTCTTTACTGTGATTGATAATACCGATTTGTACGCCTTTCACATGACCGCCGCAAAGATTAAGCAGACCAATTTGAGCTCCACTCACTTCACCGGCGTAGTTGCCGGGAGCAAATTGTACTCCGCGCAGCTTACCCTGACACACATTGGTAATACCGGATACTTGCAGTGCATTCTCTGTTTTAACAGCGATATTCACGGCTCCGCAGAGTTGCAGTCCTTTCATTTCTATGGCAGCAATATTGCTGATAGCAGAGAGTTGCATACCATTAACACTGACGCCCACATTGCCTATAGCTGCTATTTGTGCTCCTTTCGCTTTTCCTCCACTGATATTCAGTATGCTCGAAATCTGTGCTCCGTCCATAGCATCAGCCGATACGTTCATCAAACCGCCGATGGCTATTCCGTTTTGTGACTTTCCGGCAATATTGGCAAGTCCGGCTATTTGTAAACCTTGCGCCTGGTCGCCGGCAAGGTTCATTAGTCCACCGATGGTTACACCGCGTGAAGTATTTCCGGCTATATTTCCCAATCCCGAAATCTGTATGCCGTTTGCACGGTTTCCTGCTACGTTCATCAAACCGCTCAGCATGATACCGTTGGCGTTTGCACCTGCTACATTGGCAATACCACCGAGCTGCACACCCGATGCATGACGACCGGTGATGCTTGCCAGGCCGGAGACTTGAAACCCTGTCATGTCACTTTGCACCACACTGGATATGGCATTAATGCCCACACCCTGCAGGCGATAGATATTAGTGAGCAAACCCAAATTCAGATAGGTTGTCTTTACGCTGTCTTTTTGGGTGGAAATATTCAGGGAGATGTTAGGACCCTTTTTAAGTTTGTTCTTTTTTTGAGCGATAGCAGGAGTTGTAAGTCCTGCGCAACATCCTAATAAGATAATTGCTGCAATGCGGGTATTTATTTTCATATTGTTTGGTTATTTGCGCACAAATTTAATCAAAAAAATGAATGTGTCTATTGATACAACGTGTAAATGTACCAAGATGTTACACAAATATGGGGAAAACTTTTTATATTTATATTTGTAGTCGGGTGGAGTATGGTTATCGTCCCATGGTGGTAGGGAGAGTAGTTCACGACCATGGGACGATGAAAATGTATGCTTTATTTTTATTTTACTTCTTGATAAAGGAAGCGTTTGATGCTCTTCTTCGGTGTTTTCTCAAACTCTTCGGGGTAAATCTTCACGCGGGCAATTTGAGAATAAGCGGGAAGTTCGGCATTGAGTGCCACCCGGTTCTCTTCCATGGCCTGTGCAATGGCGTCATTATCCATTCCATGCGCAAATGCATCGTCAAAATCAGGATATATCAAAGCTACCAGCTTACCGTCTGCCTGCTGGATAATAATGCTTTCGGCTACGAACGGCATGTTGTTGAGCTTATCTTCTATTTCTTCGGGATAAATATTTTGGCCTGATGCGCCGAGCAGCATATTCTTGCTGCGTCCTTTGATGGTGATATTACCCTCCGCATCCATGATACCTAAGTCGCCGGTGTGTAACCAACCGTCCTTGTCTATGACTTCGGCGGTGGCTTCGGGGTTTTTATAATATCCCAGCATCACGTTCGGCCCCTTGCAGATAATTTCCCCTACAATGTGTTCGGGGTCGGGACTTACTATCTTTACTTCCATCCGCGGAGCCGCTTTGCCGCAAGAACCGGCTTTAAAACGTTTCCAGTCTTCATAACAGATGATAGGTGCACATTCGGTCATTCCATAACCGACGGTATAAGGGAAATCAATACTCTTTAAGAATTGTTCTATTTCTTGATTGAAAGCTGCCCCGCCTACAATAACCTGATAGAAATTACCACCGAATGCCTGTATCATCTGTTCGCGCACGGTAGCTTTAATCTTATCATTGATAATAGGAACTTTCAGCAGTATTTTCATGGCCGGGGTTTCCAGTTTGGGAAGCACGTTCTTTTTGATAATCTTTTCGATAATCAGGGGAACAGCTACCACAAGGTTGGGTTTGATATCAGCAAATGCCTGGAAGATGATTTTCGGACTGGGCATACGGGTGAGGAAATAGATGTGGCAACCGACACAGAATTCATATAGGAACTCGAATGCCAATCCATACATGTGTGCCATTGGAAGCATGGATACCAGTTTGTCTCCGGGGTTCATGGTCAGCACATCAAAGGCGAACTGGGTGTTCGACCAGAGGGCACGATAGGGAATCATGACTCCCTTAGAATAACTGGTGGTTCCGGAAGTATAATTGATGACTGCCAATTCTTCGGGTTCGTCGCGACGGTAACTTACGTGCTCGCGTCTGAAATTGCGAGGGAACTTTTTTCCGAACAGTTCGTTCAGATGGTCGCGGGCATAGTCGAGCCGTTCGCTGCGAGATACCAATAGGGTAAAATCATTCATTAGCAATACACCTTCAAGCAGAGGCATGGCATTCTCGTTCAGATTCTCCCATACCATATCACCTACTAATAAGAGACGTGCCTCGGAATGATTGACAATGTTATGAATATTGTCGGCTTTGAATTCGTGAAGAATAGGAACAATTACGGCTCCATAAGTGATGGTGGCCAGGAACGTAACGCCCCAATGTGAACTGTTGCGACCGCAGACGGCAATTTTATCACCTTTCTTGATGCCGCTCAGTTCAAAAATGATATGTAGTTTCTCTATTTTGCGGGCTACATCTTTATATTGCAATGTGGCTCCTTTATAGTCAGTGAGGGCATCCAAGTCCCAGTTTCTTTTTATGCTGTCTTCCAGAAAGGCAATAAAACTCTGCTCCATGATGTTCTTTTCGTTGGTTTATATTTGCACATTATTTAATCAAATGTGCAAATATAAGCTTTTATTATAAGGATGCAAACTAAAAGGGAAGCAATTTTAGTAAAACGGGGGAAAGGAAAAGGGGATATGATAAAAAACGGCAGTAATTGTCATATCCCCTTTATGCGGAGAGGCTTTGTTATTCTTTGCTACTGAAATACTTCATAAACTGAGTACGTTCGAAAGGATTGCTTTCACCGGTAGACAAAGCGTTCATTTCGCTCTTAAATTCGCTGATGGTGTTATATCCTTGTTTCTTCATCCATTCGCTTAATTCTCTAGTCATGGATTCAATGAAACCTTCACCTTTTTGATAAATAACACTGCATACTTCTACAGCTGAAGCACCTGCCAGAATTGCTTTTACCATTGCTTTACCATCGTGCACACCCCCCGAGATGGCATAGTCTATCTGCGGTACTTGTGCTGAAGCGATGGCTGTCCATCTCAAACCGCTTGCCAAATCCGAAGGATGGCTGAATACTTCTCCTGAGGAATAACTCTTGGTTTCGATATTGATGTCGGGCTGATAGAAACGATTGAATAACACTACTGCCGTAGCTCCATTGGCATAAAGTTGGTTGATTAGCGCAATGGGGTTGGTGAGGTTAGTTCCCAGTTTGATGATGACAGGAATGGATACATGCTTTTTTACGTTACTCAGGATATCGATGTGGCGTTGTTCGAACAAACCGTATTGATATTCCTTTTCAGTTTGCAGCGAGAGAATATTCAATTCCAAGGCATCGGCTCCGGCATCCTGCATGGTACGTGCAAAGTCTGTCCATTCCGAACTGCTGAAACAATTGATGCTGGCAATGACGGGTATAGTGCAGAGGCGTTTGGTTTCTTGAATCAGGTCGATATATTCTTTGATGGCATGTGAACGAACATAGGTACTCAGATAATCTCCTGCTTCGGGAGAATCGTAAGTAGCCATGTGGTGAGCCTGCATCATGATTTGTTCTTCAAAAACAGATTTCAATACGATGGCTCCGGCACCGGCCAATTCTAACTTTTTGTTTTTTTCAGCACTGTTAGTCAGACTGGAGCTACTGATAATAACAGGATTGCGTAAAGGCAATCCGGCAAAAGTGGTCTTTAATTGAGTCATAAATAGTAGTTTTAATAGTTTCGCTCTCCAAAGATTTTGCTGCCTACTCTGACCATGGTGCTTCCTTCTCGAATAGCGATGGGATAGTCGTGCGACATGCCCATTGATATTTCCTTGAAACTCTCTGTATCAGTAAAATAGGTCTGCTTTATTTCTTTGAAGAATGTATTTAAGGAACAAAATTCTTTCTTGATTTGTTCAGTGTCATCGATATTGGTTGCCATACCCATGACGCCGCTGATTTGGACATTATGCAGTTCTTTCCAGTCTCCTGCTTTGAGCATCTCCCAACATTCGTCAAAACTGAAACCGAACTTGGTCTCTTCTTCGGCGATATGGATTTGTAGCAGGCACGGGATAACGCGACTGTACTTTTGGGCTTGCTTGTTGATTTCAACCAACAATTTATAAGAATCAATGCCATGTATCATAGCCACATAAGGAGCCATATACTTGATTTTATTTGTTTGCAGGTGACCGATGAAATGCCATTCAATATCTTTGGGCAGCGTTTCATATTTCTGAGCCATTTCCTGCACTTTGCTCTCGCCGAAGATGCGTTGTCCGGCAGCGTATGCCTCTTCAATCGCCTCGTTGGGATGAAACTTGGATACAGCTACCAGGCGGACACCGGAAGGGAGGTCGGCCAGAACTTCTTTTAAATTTGCTTGAATGCTCATATACAATCTATATTTGGTCTGTCTGAATAATCTTTATTCGGTTTTTCCTGCGTCGGGGAACTCCGGTTTGACGTTCGGCTCTCCGTCATAAGGATAAACATCCATAAGGGCTGTTTCGGCAACGGATGCGATAACGTAATCGGCCATGGTTCCTTTCATGCCTTCGTCCAGCTTTTTCACAGCGTCACGCAAATCGGCCGCCTGGACAAGTACCTGAGTGGAAGTCTTCTTTTCAGCTCCGCTTTTCTCGTCCAGTGTGATGAAGAACAACTTACATTTGAACCAACGGTCGGCAGCATCTTCTTCGCAGAAGAATAATTCGCTATAGTTGGCACGCTTGATGTCCGACACTGTAAACTCACCGCTAATAAACGGTGTTATTTCTTCGATGATACGTGCTTCAGCTTCGGTAAAGCTCAGCGCATCAACTAAATAAGGCTCTGTTACTTTCTTGTTCATGCCATTTTCTATGACCTTTTCGTAACGTATCTTGCATTCAAACCATGTATGCATCATAAGAGTTTAATGTTTTATTAAAAATTAAAATAGGTCACAAAGATACTATTTTATTTAGTCTTCGTTCTCCATTTTCCTTAATTTCTTCATGCTTTCGGTTGTCAGCTCTGAAATAATTTCAGAAGAGAGGCGGGTAGTGAGGATGGGGTCCATGTTGAACTGTTCACCTAACTCTCTCTGTATCTTGTTTAACTGACTGAAACCGTCAAGGCTTTGTTCTTGAAATGCTTTTTCACTGATATTCATTTTCTGCGGCGTGTACATAGCGGTTATGATATTCTCGGCCCGCCGCCGAAACTCTTTTTTGAATATTCTTTCTGCCAGTCTGCGATGTTCTTCGGGATTGAACTCCAAGGTGTCGGTGGGGAGCGGACGTATGGAATCCGAAGGAAGCGGGATGCTGTAGTTCCTGTTCCTGTCTTCGGCGGTTTCCAATGCCTGGCGGTTGATGTGCTTTACCTCTTCTATAAACTGTAATGTTTCCTTGTCGGCCGGTTCTTCCCGTAATCCATAATAAGCAAGCAGAATGACAGTAACGGCGGCAACCCCCTTTATAGCCTGTACCGACCAGTCAATGTAGCGGGAAGTGCCAAAGGCTTTCTTCATTTCCTCTACATCGGCATACCGTTTGGCGAGTTCGGGACGAGTGGCTTTAAGGATGATGTGCCTGATGCCGGGGCTTAGATGGGAGTAACTGTAAAGGTACTCCATGACTCTGCCCAACGAATAAATATCACACGCGGGGGTAGGGACGGTGGTTTCTTTAAAAAGTTCCGGTGCCGCATATTTTTCCTTAAAGATAAAAAAAGAGGGAGTGCATGATACGTATATGTTGGCTGGATTTGCCAAGAGCACGTCATGCGTTCTTTTAGTAATAAAAATATTCTCGGGGCGGATGTCGAGATGACAGATATTTCGGGAGTGAAGATAGGCGACGGCATTCATCAGTTGATTCATGATTCGCTTGGACTCCGCCACCGTATTAATTTGCAACACGCCATCTAACAATGCCCTGTTGAGGGGAACGGCCGGTATGTATTCAAAAGTGATGTACCATCCTTGCTCATCCTTTTGCAAACTAATATAATTTAATAAGTTGGGGTGAGCCCAACCCATTCCCTGCGTAGCTTCGGCGGTAAAGGCTTCCTGATAGGCAGCAATGTCGGCGAACTTTTTGCAAGGTCGTTTTATAAATATCCTTTTCCCTTCATTATTGGTGCCGATACTAATCGGCTCTGTCACTTTCATTTTTTATTATTCTATTTGTTTACAACTGTTTAATTGCATGAATTCGTGTATCACTTGTTCGTGGTCACCCATCAAAACAATGTGGTGGTTGCCTAATGGGTTACGTGTGAAATAATCGACAGGTTTGCCCAAACGGATGCGTATCTGTGTGCGGCAGGCATTGATGTAATTGGTATTCTCTGTCAATTGTCCGCGTGATACGAAATATTCGTCCAAACATTCTCCTCCGCATTTCAAGACAGTGATTTCCCCTTCATGCAGGATTCCCTGAATGGCTACGCCTGTCTCACTTTCAAAATGATTACGGATAATAAACCTGTCAGTCATTTTGGTAGCGATAGTACAGTGTGCTACAACCAGTTCGTTTTGCTCTTCATTGATAAATGACGGGTTTGCCATAAAACTGGTTTGATTGGTCAGCACCTTGGCAATGAGCATGGTAAAGATGGATTGCAAATCACCTTCACAACCGGCAGGAATCCCTTCGTCGTTCAATAAAGAGAGTGCCAGGCAGCCGGTGGTTCCCAATTTTTCTATTAATGAGAAGCAGGAAAGGGTGACTGCATCGAGGTGCTTCTTCTCACAAATGATTCTAACGGCTTTGTAAAGCCTCATTGCTTTCAGAAAATCTTCAGGAGTCGCTTCGCGACAAGCTACTGCTTGTTTGACCAATACAGATGCTTTATAGCCGATATCATCATCAGTTATTTGATAATATAAACAGTATATTTCTTCCATCGGGATATCGATGAACTCGATTCCCCAACGTCGTTTTGCCAATAAATAATCTACATTGCTGGCTACAAGCCATGATGAAGGATATCCGATAACGCCGATTCTTTTTCCTTTTATTTCACGTTTGGCGGCAAAAGCCTGATGATGGAATAATATCTGCTTAACCATGTACATCGGGCTACCGTGAATAATACGTGCTTTCATGCCTTTGCTACGCATCCAGGTCGCTATTTCGAGCGAAGCTGCCAATGAGTTTTGGAGTCCGTCCGTAAGCAGAGTGATGGGATAAGGAAGCAGGTCGAAGTGTTGGGTAACTGCTTTTTCAACCCCTCCCGAGGCAATGAAAGCCATTTTGTATTCGTCTGCCGGAATCGTTTCCACCTCTTTATAATGTACCAGATGAAGCGTGAAATATTTCTCGATTTCCACAAATAAATCTTTATGGCAATCGTATACAGATTCCATTTTGTTCAAATCGGATTGGAATGTTATCAGGTATAGATTCATTTGATATTTTGCTTTGTTTTATAGGAACAAACATACGTGTTTTTTTTTAATAACCCTAAAAAAGAACTTAAAGATAACATCTCTTTAATTTATTTGCTGTATAAAAACCTTGTTAGCGGTATGTTAAATAATTAAATCCCTAAACCATTTTTCTTCTCATTTGTAGTATGGTAAATAATAAATAGATTAGACTATGGCAAAAGTAATTGAAAGAAATGTTCCCATTGCAGAAGAGAATGTGACATTATCGGGCCAACCGGCTACAAATATGTTTGAAGACTGGAGTGAAGAGGTGACGGATAAGGCTGAAAATCCTTATGATGAAAAGAGTGACATCCCTCATGACAAGAAAGAAAGGAAGAAACTCCTGAAGAAAATGGATAAAATAGTAAAAGACGATATCGCACAGACTGAATCTTGAGCGATACGTCATTTATAATGACCAAAAGGTTTCGATATCCGGATGGGTAAACTCAAAGCCGGCTTCCACCAACCGTTGCGGAACAACTTTCTGCCCTGATGTGAGAAAAGAAGCGGCCTCTCCATATAACAATCGGAATATGAAGGAGGGAATGGTGAGTGTAAACCAGGTGTGATAATGCTTGCCCATACATTGGGTAAATTCTCGTTGTGTGACTATCTGTGGAGCAACCATATTTATCGTTCCGTGCAGTTGAGGTGTCTCTATAATATAAAGTAACGCCCGGCATAAGTCAGTGATACTGATCCAAGGGAAAGGTTGGCATCCCGGAGCGATGACACATGTCGCCTTCATTTGTGTGGGGAGAAGCATGGGGCGTAAAGCCCCTCCATGACGTGAAAGCACGATGCCGAATCGGGTAATAACTAGTCTCACATCCGGTGGACACATCATGGCTGCCTGTTCCCATTTGCGACAAAGATGAGAAAGAAAGCCTTCTCCTGTCATATTGCTGTCTTCATTATGGCATCCTGTGGAGGGGTAATATCCGACTGCTGAAGTGGAAATGAATAATTGGGGCTTTCGACTAAGGCTTTTCATGGCTTGCACAATTTGTCCGGTTACCGGAATACGGCTGTTATAAAGTTCTTCTTTATAAGCCGAAGTCCATCTTTTGTTTATGGGGGCACCGGCTAAATTGACCACTGCGTCACATTGCGACAAGGTACGAACCAGTTCTTCATTTCCTTTGCCGGAAAACATTTGTCTTCCTAAAGGAAATATCTGATGTCCCGATTCCATTAAAAAAGCGGATAAATATGTTCCAATGAATCCGCTTGCACCACTGATAGCTATATTCATCTGGTTGTGTATTAAGTTCTATGAATGAAACACACCGACGGACAGAAAGGTTTATACGGATATATTAAACCTTCAGGAAAATTCCTCGCTTATACATAATCCATATAATGACATAAACTGCACCGACATTCCACAGAGTCATCAGGAATGGGTAATAGCTTCCCATATATTGTTCCAGTCCATAAAACAAAGACTCGCCGATACATCTGAAATTGATTACATTGGCCAGCATATAGGCGGCAATGGAGTTCATGCCGTACACTTTCAGCCATGTGATGCCCGAACGGTGTCCTTTGTAGTCAATCCAATAATAGAAAAGTCCCATCAGCAGGAAACAGTATCCGCTACTGACCAATACCATTGAGCTCGTCCAAATAGTTTTGATAACTGGCATTTGGAAATTCCATAACCATCCTGCAATGACCAGAGCGGTACCTATACCGAAATAGAGTTTCAGCTTCTTTTTCTCTTCTATTTTATCTTTGGCAATATAGCCGGCGAATAATCCCGTGAGGACAGTTACACCGAAGTTGAGACTGCTCAATATCCATGTATAATGATACCAATCGGCAACAACTACTTTTCCGTCTATCACTTGTGCCGTGTCACGAAACCGTCCCAACACCGTATTGTCTATCCATTCGGCCAAATTGCCTTGTGGAGTATAATTCCCGCCTCCATAACCGTCGACTGTAATAAATTGCATGGCTGCCCAATATATCAGCAGTAACGCCACCGCAGTGATAATTTGTGTTCTGCGGCTTGTGAAAAGGAAAAGCAATGCCGTAATCAGATAACCGGCGGCAATCGCCTGTAAAGTATTTGAATAGAGGTAAATCGTGTTAGAGTCAAATGCCAGCAAATTGCCTTGACATATCATTCCGAATATCCACAGCAGCAATATTCTTTTTGCCAGACGCCGCAATAAAGGTCGTTTGTCGGGTATGGATTTGTAGCGCGACAAAGAAAACGGCATCGAAATGCCCGACATAAAGAGGAAAAGCGGCATAATTAAATCCCATGGAGAAAAACCTTCCCAAGAAACATGGTTAAACACCCACATAGACTCATCGAGCCATTCCACATTAGCTGCCCGTGCCAATGAGTGCATAAGGGGGCCTAATGCAACAAGAAAAAAGAGGTCGAACCCGCGGAGTGCATCCAAAGATTCCAAACGTTTGGAAGGGGAAATTGTATTTTTCATCGTATCTTTTTTGAGTTTTTAGATTGATTCGCACAAAGATATTCTTTTCTCCATTAATAATAAGGAGCAGAAAAAAAATACACGACTATTTATTTAAATCATAAAAACATCTCTTTAAAATATTAACCAACTTTTTGTTTGCGTGGTTGGAAGCTAAACTTTATCTTTGCACTTCGATTAAATAATTTTATAACATTATGCCAACAATATCCGTCAGAGGAACTGAAATGCCTGCATCGCCGATTCGTAAATTGGCACCGCTGGCAGATGCTGCCAAACAGAGAGGAATTCATGTATATCACCTGAATATCGGTCAGCCCGACCTGCCTACTCCACGAGCGGCCCTTGATGCGATTCGCAATATAGACCGTACGGTATTGGAATACAGTCCCAGCCAGGGATACCGCAGTTATCGTGAGAAACTGGTGGGCTATTACAAAAAATACGATATCAATCTGAATGCCGATGATATTATCATTACCACCGGAGGTTCGGAAGCTGTGCTTTTTGCCTTTTTGAGTTGTCTCAATCCGGGAGATGAAATTATAGTGCCCGAACCGGCTTATGCCAACTATATGGCGTTTGCCATTTCTGCCGGTGCTGTGATTCGCACGGTGACCACCACTATTGAAGAAGGTTTTTCTTTACCCAAAGTGGAAAAGTTTGAGGAATTGATAAACGAGCGTACTAAAGCTATTCTGATTTGTAATCCGAATAACCCTACCGGTTACTTGTATACTCGTCGCGAAATGAATCAAATCCGTGATATGGTGAAGAAGTATGATCTTTACCTGTTCTCTGATGAAGTATACCGTGAGTTTATTTATACCGGTTCACCTTATATATCCGCTTGTCATTTGGAAGGTATCGAGCAGAATGTCGTGCTGATAGACTCCGTATCAAAGCGTTATTCTGAGTGTGGTATCCGTATCGGGGCGCTCATAACGAAGAATCCCGAAGTACGCGGAGCTGTAATGAAATTCTGTCAGGCGCGTTTAAGCCCTCCTTTGATTGGTCAGATTGCCGCCGAAGCTTCTTTGGATGAACCGGAAGAATATGCACGCGAAACTTATGATGAATATGTGGAACGCCGTAAATGTCTGATTGATGGGCTTAACCGCATTCCGGGCGTTTATTCGCCTATCCCGATGGGAGCCTTTTACACTGTAGCCAAGTTACCGGTGGACGACAGCGAAAAATTCTGCGCATGGTGCTTGTCCGAGTTCAATTACGAAGGTGAGACTGTGATGATGGCTCCCGCTGCCGGGTTCTATACTACTCCGGGAGCAGGACGCAATGAAGTGCGTATTGCTTATGTGTTGAAGAAAGAAGATTTGGTTCGTGCGCTTTTTGTCTTGCGAAAGGCATTAGAGACTTACCCCGGAAGAGTGGAAGAGTAACATGAACTGGAAACTCTTTATTGCCAGGCGAGTATATCGTAGCAATGAGGGTGGAAAAGAGGTGTCCAAACCTGCTATCCGCATTGCTATGTTGGGCATAGCTATCGGGCTGGCCGTGATGATTGTGTCTGTGGCCGTCGTAATCGGGTTCAAGCATGAGGTACGCGATAAGGTGATAGGTTTGGGTTCCGACATTATGATTACTAACTTTGATGCCCGGAAGTCTTTCGAAACCATTCCTATTGTAGCCAATGACAGTTTGCTGAATGTACTTTATGCTACAAGAGGAGTAAAGCATGTGCAGCGTTATTCCACCAAGCCCGGTATGATTATGACTGATGACAGCTTTCAGGGGATGGTGCTGAAGGGAGTTTCCGGCGAATATGATTGGAACTTTCTGAAACAGCATCTGCTGGAGGGTGAAGTTCCGGTCTTTTCTGATACAGCTTCGACCAATAAAGTATTGGTGTCGCGCAGCATTGCCGACAAGCTTCACCTGAAGATGGATGATAAACTATACACCTATTATATAGAGGGGGAGAACGTGCGTGCTCGCCGTCTTTCCATTGCCGGAATTTACCAGACCAATTTTTCTGCATACGATGATTTGTTTCTGATTACCGACCTCTATACGGTGAACCGTTTGAATAATTGGAAACCTGAACAAGTGAGTGGACTAGAGTTGGAAGTAGTCGATTTTGGTTTGTTGGACGGCATAAAGGAAGAAATTCGTGAACAGGTGGACACGCAAGTGGATGAATATGGCGGTACTTATTATACCCAGACAGTGGAAGAGGCCAATCCTCAGATATTTGCATGGCTCGATTTGCTTGATATGAATGTATGGGTTATACTTATATTGATGACCGGAGTTGCGGGTTTCACGATGATTTCAGGCTTACTCATTATTATATTAGAACGTACTAATATGATAGGCATCCTGAAAGCATTGGGAGCAGACAATCTTGCCATCCGTAAGATATTTCTCAGCTTTTCTGTTTTTCTAATCGGAAGAGGAATGTTATGGGGGAATATCATAGGAGTATCGCTTTGCCTGTTGCAGTCTCAGTTCCATATTTTCAAACTCGATCCCACGTCCTATTATGTCGACCGTGTTCCCATTGAGTTTAATATTTGGATTTACCTATTGCTGAATGTGTGTACATTGTTGGTATCGGTATTGATGCTAATCGGTCCGTCTTATCTGATAACACGTATCCATCCGGCAAAGTCTATACGGTTTGAGTAATCGTTTGACGGCACGAAACAAGATGTTTATTATTAGGGAGGACTAGTTGAAACGATGGTGCAAACTACCGAAATAGATATTTAAAAAAAGCTTTATGTGTGGTTATTTCATCCGCAGGCAAGCCAGATAGTCGTAGTGTTCACCTTCTTTCACCAGTTCTGCTTCAAAGCCATTCTCGGCGGCATAGAGGCTGAGTGTTTGGAAATCCACATAGAGCCAGTCAAAACTGCCGCCCTTCATATTCTTATATTGCATTTGGAAGTCAATCTCGCCATAGTAATCTCCTGCCAGGTCTATCAGGAAGCTTCCGTCTTCGTCTTCAAAGAGATAACGTAAATCGCTTGAATCCATCAAGATACATCCCCCCGGACGAAGCAACTGTTTCATTTTCAGAAAGAAATCAGGCATATTCTCTAACTTCCCAATAATGCCCGAACCATTCATCAGCATCAGGATGGTATCGAATGTTTCGAGAAACTGAGCGTCAAAAAGATTGATTTGACGGACATTACGCACTCCGCGTTCTTCCATTGTCCTGACCGAGAGTGGAGAGATGTCGATGGCACAGACTTCTTTTCCCATTTCTTGTAATGCCAGGGCATGACAACCACTTCCGGCACCGGCATCCAGAATCTTTCCGTTTGCCATTTGTAAAGCTATCTTTTCCAGTTCGGGCATTTCATCGAAGGAACGGAAAAGTTGGTCGATGGGAATTTCATCTTCTTCAAATTGAGAAGAAAATACACGCAGTTTTCCTGCCTTCTGATGGCGGAAATAATCGGCAATGGCTGTACCCATCGGGTCCTGGGCGGGAGAGAGAAGATTTGCTTTCATTGATATCTCATTTGTAATTTGGCTGCAAAGATAGATAATTCGGAGTGAGAAACTATCTTTTATCTGAATAAATACACTATTTTTGTGACTGTAAAAAGAGATAGAGGTAGACAAACTGAAACAGATGCGGAACGAGGGTCAGGGCATCCGCTTGTTGTTGATAATAAAGATTTGAAAGAATAAATAAGGGTGATAAAACGTCGGAAAACATCTTTCTTTGCATTCTCTTTCAGCAATCAGCCCATAATGGAGTATCTGAATCTTTGTGACAAGTATTGGGAGATGTGACGGAAATAATCACTACCTTTGGCATTTGATAACTATTAATGGTTAAACTTATGAACCGACAGGATATAAATGCTACCGACACAAAGGCTGTTTCATTGTTCAGTGACACTATGCAACGAAAGAGATATCTTTTTTCCCTTGTCATGATACTGTTGATGATAGGAGTGGCGGAATTGCTGCATGAAAAAGAAATTATCTTTCCCGAGATGGCTGCCCTCACCATCGGTATGTGGATAGTAGACAAGCGGGTGTGGAAAATAAAACAGTGGCAAATGTTGCTTTTAATGACGCTTGGTGCCTGTGCAGGGGTACTTATTGTGCTCTGTTCACCTTTGCCTTTGGTTCTTAATGTCGCGATGGCATTTCTTTTTGCAGCAGTCTGTTTGCTCTTTGCCCGCGCTTCGTTATTCCCTTTAATATCGGCATGTGTGTTGCCGGTGCTGTTACATACCGAGAGTTGGGTATATCCTTTGGCGGTCTTTGTCATGACTTTAACTCTTATTGCAGTTCAGCGGTGGATGGAACTGAAAGGAATGCGGAAAACGATTGTTTATGAGCCGGTGGACAGGTGCTGGAAAAGAGATTCCATGCGTTGGCTTTGTTTGCTTTCCAGTGTTTTTGCTGTAGCTTGTCTGGCAGTATATTCCGGTAACTTTTTCTTTATCATTCCTCCCCTGATAGTGGCATACGTGGAGTTTGTCAATTCAAAAGCGGGATTTCGAAACCGTCCTGTGCTCACGGTCTTGCTGCTGGTGTTGGGGGCGGTTATAGGGACTGTTTTTCAACTGGCAGGCCATTATTGGTTAGGACTGCCCGAAACGGTAGTTGCATTGTGTATCTTTTTAGCACTTTTTACCTTGTTTGAGTGGCTGGGCAAGTTTTTTGCTCCGGTGGGTGCATTAGCTTTGATACCGATGTTACTGCCTCGTGAAGCATTGCCATGGCTACCGTTACAGGTACTTGTGGGTGCAACATTATTTATAACTATGGGGCTGATATTTTTTCAGCAATGTTATAAATGGTCACGGGCGCAGTTGGTATATTGTCTGATTCCCCATTATCTGATAAGCAGGATAAAAAGGAAGAGAGAGAAATGATTTGGAGATAGAAAAAAGGATTTTTACTTTATGATAAATTGACGCCGGAATCGCCGGAGCATTTCCGGATGAGGACAGCTTTTAATATGTTAGTTTTCACCTTCTCATAAACTCATCCTTCCGCCTGATTCTCCGTTGTAATTTGAATCCTAGATTCCACATAGGTTGAAGGAAATCAAATACTGGCAGTAAAGCATAGAATTTGCGTTCACCCAAGTCTTTTGAAGCGTTTCTGAATACAGTGATTTGTATTAGAAAACGTAATAACCATAACAAGAAGACTATTCCGAGAACAATCCATTGATGTGACAAAAAGCTATTGACAACTGTAGCAATAACGGCTATATAAAATAGGAGTCTGCTACAAGTTTCAAATCCCATCAGATAGCGGATTGTACCTTTAAAAAATCTACTGGTAGTCATATAGCTGATTCTCTCTTCACTCCACATTCGTTTGTATTTAGGAGTAGAAATACGTATAATGCTTTCGGCACTTGTTTCTACGCGGGTATTATGACCATTGGAGGTTTCGTTGATAAAAAGATCGTCTTCCCCACGTTGCAAATTTAAGTGGGAAGTGAATCCTTTCTGTTTATAATATAATGCTTTTCTATACGCTAAGTTTCGCCCCGTACCCATATAGGGATGCCCGGACAGTGCCATACCCAAATAGCGCATAGAGTTCAGCAACGTGTCGAAAGTGATTTTCTTATTAAACCATCCCGGTACTTTTTCATAGTTACTGTATCCTAAAACGATTTCGGTGGCAGGTGTGAAATTGCGTGCCATTTGTCTTAGCCACTGATTACTTTGCGGGTAGCAGTTTGATTCGGTAAATACCAACCAGTCATAACGACTTGCCTTGATTCCCATTGTGATACCTAATTTCTTGTGACTGATGTAGCGTGCACTATCCGGAATAAACGTATGATAGAGATTGTGATATTTATCTTCCAACAATTTTAAGACGTCATCGCAGTCATCTGCCGAACGGTCATAAATGACAATGACTTCAAACTCCGGGTAATCTTGTTCTAAAATGGAAGGAAGGTGCTCTTGCAATTCGTTGGCGGCATCCTTGGCGACAATGATGACGGAAAGCGGTGGAGTATCCGGATTGTTGGTTACCGTTTCTTGATTGTGAGCGTGTATCTTGCCATATACACTCCAATAATAAATGGCTTGGGTGAGGAATAGAATTCCCGAAATAACAGGTAAAGCTACGTTTATGGTAAATAGTTCCATGTAAGTTCTATATTAAAAGTCGTGCAAAAATACAGCAAATAATTGAAATTTGAGAGAATAGATATTCTTCTTTTATCCATTAGTCCACTTTTAATTATAATTTAATGTTAAAAAGCTTATTAGATGAACATTTTTCAAGGATTATTGCTATATTGGGAATACTTAACTATAACAAGTCCTGACCAACGGGCAATTATTATGAGAATACAATTTGAGATTAAGGAAAGTTTGGCCAATATACTTGACCAGCTTGCGCATTCTGATTTTTGGGCTACGGAAATTAAAGAAGATGAGTCAGGAAAAAGGGTTATTAAAATTAAAGACTTAGCTTATAACTTGGAGGCCGTAGCAGAAGTAGGAGATAATGAAATATTTATCCGTACAGCTTTGTCTAAGTATACTTACCGTATCTGTCAGGTAGGCGACGAATGCTGGTGTGAATACGTGGGAGCTTATCGTGGATTGTTGGAACAGAAACTGTTACCCATGATTACTCCCAAGGAAAATTTATTGGAGTGTGAGGTGTTGGAAAGTTCGCTGTTGGGAGGTAAACCTAAGACATTGCGTGAGTATGCAGAAGACAACTTGAAGTTAAAGAAATTCCGTGAGCAGAATTTTGGGGCTAACGGTTTTTCTAAAGCCGACCATCCGCGTCGGGTGTATGATGAGTTTATCAAAGAGGATTTCATCCCAGGAGATAAATGAGACAAGAAGTTTTTTTGTGTTTTCATAATTGACTGAAGAAGGCTGTCTCAATGTAAAATAGGAGGCAGCCTTACTTCTTTGTTTTAGTTTCCTTCTTTATAGGATATCGCTCCGGTGCTATACCAATTCTTCTGATGTATATGCTTGAGGTAATGTGCGGCAATTATAGGCCGAGGCCATAATTTCACCATAAGCACCTGCAGACCGAAGGGCAAACAGGTCGCCACGGTGAACTTTATTTAAGTCGATTGCTTTGCCGAATACATCGGAAGATTCGCAGATAGGTCCTACCACATCGTATGTTTCTGTATCTTCTTCCGAAGTGATATTTTCAATCTTATGGTATGCCTGATAAAGTGCGGGGCGAATCAAATCCGTCATGCCTGCGTCAAGAATGGCAAATTGCTTGTTTGTTCCTTGCTTTACATAAATCACTTTGCTGATGAGGCTGCCACATTGCCCCACAACTGCGCGACCCAGTTCGAAATGCAAGGTTTGTTGCGGACGCAGTTTCAGATGCTTGTGGTAAGTGGCGAAGTACTCGGCAAAGTTAGGAATCGGCTGACGGTTGGGGTGGGAGTAATCGATGCCTAAGCCACCGCCCACATTGATATGCTCTACAATAATTTGACGTGCATATAGCTTCTCCTGTAACTCATTCACACGGTTGCATAGTGCTACGAAGTCACCCATATCCAATATCTGAGAACCAATATGAAAGTGTAGTCCTACAAACTTTATGTTAGGCAGCGTTTCTGCCATATCGATGACTTTGTCCATATCTTCCATGCTGATACCGAATTTATTCTCTGCCAGTCCGGTAGTGATATTGGCATGGGTGTGCGCACCTACATTGGGATTGATACGGAAAGCGACTCTGGCAATTTTGCCTTTGGCGGCAGCCAGTTCGTTGATGATTTCCAATTCGGGTACAGATTCTACATTGAAACAGAAGATATCATAATCCAATCCCAGATTGATTTCCCAATCGGTTTTGCCGACACCCGCATATACGATTTTATTAGTTGGGAAGCCTGCTTTGACAGCTGCACGGATTTCACCGCCACTCACACAGTCTGCTCCCAAACCGTTTTCACGAATAATAGTCAGAATCTTGTGGTTGGCATTGGCTTTCACTGCGTAATGCACGCAGAAGTTGTTGTATTTGCCTGCTTCTTTATTGATGCACGACAGCGTTTCGCGCAATACATTGACGTCGTAATAGTAAAAGGGAGTTTCCAGCTCTCTGAACTTGTTTACGGGGAATGTTCCTTTCATATTGTATTTTGTTATTGATTGAGTAGGGGCGAATTAAATTCGCCCGAAAGTATCTGCTTTTTAGAGTGGGATACATCCGGGCGGATTCAGTCCGCCCCTGCAATGGAATTTATTTATTATTGAATAAATGATCGCTTAATGATTGCAAAGCCTTGTTTTTATCTTCCTTGCGAATCAGGAAAGAGATATTGTAATTGCTACCGCCGAATGAAATCATACGTACAGGAATGTCGCGCATGGCATCAAGTGCTTTTGCCTCGAAACCGACATTTTCCCATTCCAAATCACCTACTACGCAAATGATACACATATCGTGGTCTACAGTTACAGTACCATATTTCTTCAGGTCATCCAAGATTTCATTCAGATGCTTGGTGTTGTCGATAGATACGGAAACACCTACTTCCGAAGTACAAATCATATCGATGGAAGTCTGGTAGCTTTCAAAGATTTCAAATACTTTGCGCAAGAAACCGTAAGCCAGTAGCATACGGCCCGACTTAATTTTAATGGCGGTGATATTATCTTTTGCAGCTACAGCTTTAATCTTGCCTTTTTCCGTGTCGTTTGAAATCAATGTTCCCGGGGCTGTCGGTTCCATGGTGTTGAGCAAACGTACCGGAATGTTAGCGTATTTGGCAGGCTGTACGCAGGTGGGGTGCAAAATCTTGGCACCAAAGTAAGCCAACTCAGCAGCTTCTTCAAAATGCAATTGACGAACCGGGGTAGTCTTGTCCACAATACGCGGGTCATTGTCATGCATGCCGTCGATGTCTGTCCAAATCTGAATTTCAGAAGCATTGACAGCTGCACCGATTAATGAGGCGGTATAGTCACTGCCTCCACGTTGCAGGTTGTCTATCTCACCGTAAGCATTGCGGCAGATAAAACCTTGGGTAATATAGATTTCGGCACCCGGATGCATTTCCAGTTGGGCAGCCAGTTTTTCTTTAATGTAAACCGGGTCGGGTTCAGAGTTCTTGTCTGTACGCATGTATTCCAATGCCGGAAGCAATACGGCGTTTACACCTTGTTCCTGCAAGTAGTTGGTAACCATGTTGGTAGAGATTAACTCACCTTGTGCCAGAATTACTTTTTCTTCAAACAGGGTGAAGATATCTTTTGTATACGAACGAATATAATCGAACTGTGCTTTTATAAATTCCTGTGTTTTCTGTTTATACTCGTCAGTAGAATAAAGTTCATTAACATGCTGTTTATATTTAGCTTCCAGCTTATTAATGATTTCATTCGCACCTTCGGGATTCTTCTTATACAGATAATCCGAAATTTCAACCAACGTGTTTGTCGTTCCTGACATTGCCGAGAGGACAACAATCTTCTGTTCACCGTCAGTAATTAATTTGGCTACTTCTTTCATTCTTTGTGCAGAACCTACCGAAGTACCTCCAAACTTTAAAACTTTCATTTTTCGTTTCGTATTTTAATTGTTTCTATAATTGATAATTAGCGTGCAAATATACGAATAAGACTGCAAAAATCAGCATCTTAGCGATAATATTTATCATTCATCCATTTATTCTATGGTTTCTACGGTCGCATTGGTTACTTTTTCCTTTGTCTCTTGTTCGTTTTTGCTTTTTATGATACGGCTGTATTCGTTTGTAACTTCTTTGATTTGGTGGTTCTCGAAGCGGTAAACGATGCCGGGGTACTCAGCCAGCAGATGCAGGTTGTGGGTGGTCATCATGATGGCAGAGCCCGATGCGCAAATAGATTTCAGGAGCTCTACAATCTGCCGGCTGGTTTCAGCGTCCAAGTTTCCTGTCGGTTCATCGGCAAGAATGATTTCCGGACGATTCAGAATGGCACGGGCGATGACGATACGCTGTTGTTCGCCTCCCGATAATTCATTGGGCATTTTATATCCTTTACCTGTCATTCCCACTTGCTCCAGCACTTCGTCGATACGTTCTTTTATTGCAGCCTTATTGCTCCATCCGGTGGCGCGTAGTACAAAACTGAGATTGGAATGTACATTGCGGTCTGTCAGCAACTGGAAATCCTGAAAGACGATTCCCAGTCGGCGGCGCAGTTCAGGGATATGCTTACGTTTGATATTGGTCATATTGTAACCCAATACTTCAGCATCACCCGATTGGATATCCAGTTCGCCGTAGATGGTTTTTAGCAATGACGTTTTGCCGGAACCGACTTTTCCGATTAGGTAAACAAATTCACCTTTGTTCAGTTCCAGATTTACATCTTCCAATACATCGAGCTCTTGTTGGTTGATGTTTACATTTTTATATCGAATAAGCGGTTCGTCCATAGGGCATTAATGTTTTTTCCAGTTGGCGCTGTGACGTTCTTTTAGTTCGCGTGCCAAATCTTCGATGCGGTAACCTTTTGATGTAAGGAGGACAATAAGGTGATACAGCAGGTCGGAGCTTTCATATATCAAACGTTCATCGGTTCCGTTGCAAGCTTCGATAACGGTTTCTACAGCTTCTTCACCCACCTTTTGTGCCATTTTGTTTACTCCTGATTGGAAGAGGCTGGTTGTGTAAGAACCTTCAGGCATTTCTTCATGTCGTTTGTCAATAAAGTCTTGCAATTCTTTCAAGAACATGATGTCCTGCTTGTTTTCTTCTCCCCAGCAGGTGTCTGTACCTGTGTGGCAAACAGGGCCTGCAGGGACTGCCTTTATTAATAAGGTATCATTGTCGCAGTCTGCTTTGATAGAGATTACTTGCAGGAAGTTTCCGCTTTCTTCTCCTTTCGTCCAAAGACGGTTCTTGGTGCGGCTGAAGAAAGTCACTTTTCCTGTTTCTACGGTTTTCTTATACGCCTCTTCATTCATGAAGCCCAGCATTAAGACTTTTTGTGTGTAGTCATCTTGTATGATGGCAGGGATTAACCCATTCATTTTCTCAAAATCCAATTCCATTTGTTTTATATTTTAATTCTAATTTTATAGTCTGACATTGATTCCTTGTTGGCAAAGATACTGTTTTAATTCGGGAATTCTGATTTCTCCGAAATGAAAAACGCTGGCAGCAAGTGCCGCATCAGCTTTCCCTTCGATAAAAGTATCTTTGAAATGTTCCATTTTTCCTGCACCTCCCGATGCAATAACCGGAATAGTGAGTGAGTCGGAGAGGAGGGCAAGCGCTTCGTTGGCATACCCTGTCTTTACTCCGTCATGGTTCATACTGGTAAAAAGAATTTCTCCTGCTCCCCGATTGTTTACTTCCCGGGCCCACTCAAACAAGTATTTGTCCGTTTCTATGCGTCCTCCGTTCAGATAGCATTTCCACCCTTGCTCCGTCTGTTTGGCATCAATGGCTACCACACAAACTTGCGAACCGAAATGTTGGGCTATTTCATCTACCAGATTAGGATTGCGGATGGCGGATGAGTTGATGGAGACTTTATCGGCTCCGGCACTCAACAGGCGGTCTACATCACTGAGTTCGTTGATGCCTCCGCCCACAGTAAACGGAATGCTGATATTGGCTGCCACTCTTTTCACCAGGTCCGTAAAAGTCTTGCGACCCTCGTGGCTGGCGGTGATATCCAAAAAGACCAGTTCATCGGCTCCTTGTTCACTGTAAGCGCGGCCTAATTCCACAGGGTCGCCGGCTTGACGCAGGTTTACGAAGTTGGTTCCCTTGACGGTCTGCCCGTCTTTAATGTCGAGGCAAGGAATAATTCTTTTTGCTAACATAATTTGTCTTTACATAAAACGGTTCAACTCTTTCAGGGTAATTTTGCCTTCGTAAAGGGCTTTGCCGAACACTACCGCAGGCACTTTGGCTATCTCTAATTGAATGATGTCCTCGATACAACTTACTCCACCACTGGCTATCAGGTGCATATCAGGAAATTCGGTAAGTATTTGTTTGTATAACTCTATTGCAGGCCCTTCCAACATACCGTCACGACTGATATCGGTACATAGCACTTTGAACACTCCTTCCTTTGTATAATCTTTCAGGAAAGGCATCAGCTCTTGCCGGCTTTCTTCTTTCCATCCGTTGATGGATATTTTATTGTCCTTCACATCAGCACCAAGAATTATTTTTTCGTTTCCGTATTGAATCAGCCATTTCTTGAATAGCTCCGGCTTTTTCACGGCAACGCTGCCTAGAGTCACCATTTGGGCACCGTTATCGAATGCAATGATTAAATCTTCATCGGTTTTGATACCTCCGCCGAAGTCAATGACAAGCGATGTGCGGCTGGCGATTTGGTCGAGTACGCGATAATTGACTACGTGGTGCGAAGCGGCTCCGTCTAAATCAACTACGTGCAGACGACGAATGCCATGTGCTTCAAATTCTTTGGCTACTTCCACAGGGTTTTCATTATAAACCTTTTGTGTGTTATAATCTCCCTGTGACAGACGGACACATTTTCCGTCAATGATATCGATGGCAGGAATTAATTCTATCATAACTTTTTTCTTTAGTTATATAATATAATGTATTATAGTTCTAAAAAGTTTCGCAATATGCGTTCGCCCACTGTCCCGCTCTTTTC
The DNA here is from genome assembly GCF_948499155.1 of uncultured Phocaeicola sp. NCBI lineage: Bacteria > Pseudomonadati > Bacteroidota > Bacteroidia > Bacteroidales > Bacteroidaceae > Phocaeicola > uncultured Phocaeicola sp. The sequence goes on from NZ_CAOOSE010000023.1 coordinate 45,107, forward strand.
GGGATGAAACTGCGTGGCATAAAAATTATCTTTATGCAATGCCGAACTGTAGGGGAGGATATATGTAGTTTGTGCTGCTGTAAAGTCATTGAGCGGGACATAAAAACTGTGTACGAAGTAGACAAACTCTTCTTTGGTGAATCCCTTGAATAAATCGCTTTTCACATTTGTCAGTGTATTCCATCCCATGTGGGGGACCTTGTCTATATGTCGTTCCGGGTGGAAAAGCTTGACGTCGGTATCAAAAATGCCTAAGCATTCTGCATTACCTTCTTCTGAATGGCGGCACATGAGTTGCATACCCAAACAAATGCCCAGTACGGGTTGTTTTAAATTTCTGATTACCTCATCCAGTTTATGTTGCCGGAGGTAATTCATGGTTGTGGCAGCTTCTCCAACACCTGGGAAGATTATTTTATCTGCGCTCATCAGCGTTTCCTTATCGGAAGTAATGATAGCTTCTACCCCTAAACGCTTTAGTGCGTAGTCCACTGAGTAGATATTTCCTGCATTATATTTTACGACAGCAATTTTCATCGGCAAAAAATCATCGTTTTATTTTTATAAGCCAGTCCTTTTATTCAATATGCTTCTGCATAATGTGAGAATGGACGGTTTTTATCTATGATATGTGCGCAAAAATAGCGAATTATTGCAGATTAGCTTCATTTTATAACAAGAAGTTTGAGAAAAAGATTAAAATAATAGCAATATTGTAAATCGGGCGAGGTATCGGTCGGGGAGGACTTTGTTTTTTTTGTGCATTTTCTACTGAAAAGCTTGCAGATTTAAAATTAATGCGTACCTTTGCACCCGCAATCGAGAGAGATGGTGAAATAAAGAAAGACAAATCTTTGAAATATTGGTGCGCTAGTTCAGTTGGTTAGAATACATGCCTGTCACGCATGGGGTCACGAGTTCGAGCCTCGTGCGCACCGCTTAATAAAAGCTCTAGGATTCTTTGAATTCTAGAGCTTTTTTATTTGTTCGCTTGGCGCGGACATATTCTAACGGGTGCAAGTCCCCCAATGTGTCCCGACAACGGGAAGCATACAGCCCAACGGCAAGAGTTATCCATCGGGTCACTTGTTATTCTTGGGGATTTAAATCATTGTTTTATCTCCTTACATCATATCACCAAACCAAGGGAAGAGTAAGCTGTTTCTTAGGGTCAGCTAAGCCTTTTTAAACGGAAGATTATTACAGTCTCCAGCGGCGGACTGTACAGTCCACTGCAATGGACTGTACGGTCTGCCGTAGTGGACTATACAGTCCACTGCCGGAGTCTGTAGTAATCTGACTAATAGACAGGCATAATCGAAAGGACGAAAACGCTTAGTCCGACTAATGAAATGACTTAGGGAGTTCAAAACGTATGCAGGGCTTGAAAACCGGAGGAGACAGCATCCGGTGATTTAAAAAGGTCATTCTAAATGAGAAAAAGTTGCTGTTTCCTTTTTTTATGCTATTTTTTTTGTATATTGAGGGCAAATCAAAACATATATATGGAAATAGAAACAGTGGGAGAAAATGCCGGCAAAGTCTGGCGCAACCTGAATGAAAACAGAGGTGAAATATCTATTCAGGAACTTAGTCGGAAAATGAACCTCAGCGCCATTGACGTCGCTATTGCAATAGGTTGGTTGTCTAGAGAGAACAATATTAATATTCAGAGGAAAGGTCATTTACTCTATGTAAGTCATTTAGGATTCTGATTAATCTCTCAATAATAAACCTGTTGGAGAGAAAAAAACTTGAAGAGGTTGTGCCAGCATTTTGGCACAACCTCTTTAACGAAATAATTTTATAAAGCAGTTTAGTCATATATTAGTAAACGCTTGCGGCTTTGACAACTATTGTTTTTAATAATTCTTGCATCTTTCCAATAACCGGCTCCCCATCCAGATTATATTCTGCTGCCATCATATTCATCTGTGGAAAAGCAGCCCATACGCTTCCATTCTTATCTTCCCATACGGAAATCTTTAAAGGTAATTCAATGGAAATACTTGGATTTTCTTGCATTAATTTAGTGCCTACTTTGGGAGAACCAAAGACAATTACTTGATTGGGAAGTAGCTTTAATCCCACTTCTTCTGCATTCTTGCCATGATTGAATTTTGCAAAGATAGGAATTTCCATCGTTTTCAGAGTGTGTTCAATGTGTGACATGGTTTCATTCACACTGAACTGACTCTCGAACGTATAAAGTTGGCTATCGTTTGCTCCTGTCCCCATTTTGCTACTATCGAAGGCTGCAGCTATTTTTCTAGCCAGATTAGTCAGTTCAACACCTTCTTTGTTTGCCAATAAGGTGACACATACCAGCTCTGATGCATCGGTAAAACGACTGAGGAAAGCGGAATGTCCGGGTGCGTTCCCTTTGATATCCATTAATCCTTTGTGGTTATAAAATTGCCATCCTGCCATGGCGGGAACCACTTTACCGTTTGCCAACGTTGTAGGTTTATAAATCATATTGCGATTTTCTGGTTGAGCAATAAGCACTCCGCCTGCGAGGGCTATATCCCAATGGCTTACATTCTCGGCAGATGCCCAAATGTCGGAAAAACCTTTCAGCGAAGTCGGGCTGATGGAAGGGGCGGTAACTAGTTTGCCGTCATTCTCTATGTATCCTGTAGTGGTTTCTGACGGATTGATATAAGCCTTGTCTTTTTTAAAAGTTTCATGCACGTTATGAGTGGTTGTCACATCTTCTTGTTTGACTTTGACTATGTCTTCTCCAAAATAAGTTTGTTGCAGACCGAGATAGTCAATCTGATACTTCTTAACAAAGTCATGGTATGGCATCTTTCCTGCTTTCTCAATAATCGAGGTAAGTAGTAAGAAGTTGGTTGCACTTTGTTTCACGTCGGTGCCCGGTTCGAAAGCCAATGGAATGTGTGCCACTGTTTTAATTAGCTGTATGGGCTGATAGTCGGCCGATACATCAAAACCTTTCTGGTCACGATAATCTGCTATGCCCGAACTGTGTTGCAACAATTGCAGGATAGTGATACCTTTCCAATTGTCAGGGATATCCTTCAGGTATTTTCCAATTGAATCGTTGAGATAGAGCTTCCCTTTTTCAAGTAATTGCATTATGGCAACAGCTGTAAATCCTTGAGAAATAGGACCTATGGGCCATAGAGTTTTGGCTGCAGCAAGATTCCCTTTTTTAAAATCAGTAACTCCGTAACCTACTACGCGTGGGATATAAGGTGCTTGTACGATGGCAAGTGTCATTCCTGGTATCCCTTGTTCTTCCATAAACTCATAAATCATTTGGTCTATAGACTTTCCCTGATAGGCAACGTGTACATTGCCCCTGCCGGCTTGCGGCAATTGGTCTTCATACTTCTTCATAATTGTTCCTCCATTTTGTGCTAACATCGCTCCCGAGATTAGCATACTTGCTAAAGTTAATAGTTTCTTTCTCATGACATTGTTTATTGGTATTCATTGGTATTTTTCTGATGTTACAAAGATAGAGGCTTTTGGAGTCTTCTAAAATGACAATATGGCATATATAGTTTACAATAATTCCTGATTGTTTTTTGTTCTATATTTCAATAGGCAACGAAGTATGGTCTAAAATGTTTTTTTATTAATAGAAAATGTAATAGGAAATGTTGCTAAGCATATTATTCACAGATATGCGTACCTTTGTTATTATTGCAGCCAATGTTTGTTTTTCCACCAATAAGTAATGAATCGGATTCCTGTACCGATTAGTGCGAGGGAAAGTCCTGTATAGAATACGGCGATGAAAGATTCGGGCAACAGATGAAACAGGCGTGACAATATGCCGATTGTAATCATAAATGCCATCACTATCCATCCTTGGACATCAAAGAAAGAAAACGGACAATTCTTTTTTTTCTTTTGACTGATGCGATGTGTGTGCTTTCTGTATAGTTTCCGAAAAATGAAACCAAAGAACAGGAGAAAAACCAGAGTAGTTTCGCATACTTTAAATAGCCAATAATGCGAATCGTTTATCCAGCATCCCACACCGATTCGCAATATATTGATGCCGGCTGTCAGCCACACTATGTCGGCAGTAATGAGTAATATATTTTTACTGACTCCGTACTTCATCCTATTGTTTTTCTTTTTGATGCACGTATGCCAATGCTGCACCCAAAGCAGTTCTGTATTGGGCATATTCCGGTATCAGGAAATGGCATTGGTACATTTCTTCCATGATGGGAAAAACCTCTTTGCACTGTGGCAGCTTTGCCAGATTGCCTATTAAAACAAAATCTTTGATGGAACTGTTCAAAGCTGCGAGTATCACGGATTGGCCAATAGATTGCAGTACCATGTGGATAATTCCCGCCGCTACATCTTCTAATGATGAGTTACTGTCTGCTTTTCCAAAAGTGGATGCAGTGGCATTCAGCGGGAGCCCCGGCAGGGCGGCATTGCAGATATCCTTTATCTGTAAATCTATGTTTTCCACTATTCCTTTTTGTGCCATTTCTACCACTTGGTGAATGTCGTGTGTCTTTAGCAATAATCTGGATAGTCCCTGAATGGTTCCTCCACCGATACCGATGCCGCCGATATGTTGAATCTTTCCGTCCTCCACTTTGACGAAAGAAGTTCCTGTTCCCATACTTACAACAATCAGATTTTTCAATTGCGAGCCATAATGCGCACCTAATCCGTTGGCTAGAAACTCGTCGGTATGCTCGGTAGGTAATCCGTAAAGGGGTTGGTTGACATAAGCACTTCCCACTCCTGTGAGCATCACTTTTTCTATCTCACCCAAACTAATGTTATTATCATATATATATTTCCCGAAAGCTCCAAATAGAGAAGTGATGGGGTCTGCCGCCCTGACAATCATCGGATGTTTGATTCCTTCTTTGTCCACACCGATAATTTTGGTAGTACTTCCACCCACATCTATTCCTATAACCATTCCCATAGCTATGCGTTTTTAATTAGTATTCTTGAAAAGAGACTGCAAATATAGATATATTACTAATAACTGAAGGGCCCTTTTCGTGGAAAAATAAAGATAAGCAAGTTTTATCACCAATTGTCTGTGCGGAAGGGGGCTGTCGGTAAGCCGGATATTCCGTATAAATTTCCATCTGGGTTATCAGCCCAATTGTATCTGACAGCCACCGGATGGGGGACGTCGGGTGATTCTACTACGACCTCTTTCTTCAGAATAGTTACTGTAGCCGGGTAGAATATATGGTCTGCACCTGCAATGATAAAACCTTTGACAGTGTCGGGTTTCATAAAGCCTTTATCCAGATTATCAAAACTGATGCGTATTGTATTTCCTTCTATACGATAGTTCTTGAAGAGGGGGGATTGGGGCATCTTTTTCTTTCTATATGTTTGTTTCAGGGCAAGTTGGGACAGACGCAGTCCTACTTCCTGTTTGTTTTTGGGGTGGATATCATCTGTTTCTCCTAAATCGATAGTCACAGCCATACCGGTGTCATTCAGATAAAGAGCCTTTGATTGTGCTTCTCTCAACGCTGCCCATTCCGAGTCGGGTTGTATTTCTTCCCGCTTTAGAAAATTAGCCAGTTGTACGAAGTAGAAAGGCATATCGGGTTGCTTCCATTTATCACGCCAATCAGATATCAGTGACATAAACAGGTCAGCATATTCATCAGCTCGTCCTACGTTCCCTTCTCCTTGATACCAAATAACCCCTCGGATGGGAATTTGGGTGATGGGGTGTACCATTGCATTGAAGAGGGTAGTGGGGTATCTGGGATTGGTCTTGGGCGAAGGCGGCAGTGGCTCTATCCCGGCCAATGAGAAGCCGGATAAATACTTCCAACTTCCCGCCAATGTGACAGGTTCTTTACCTTTTACCGTCATTGTCATATTTTCCGGTTTTCCGATGAGGCCCCCTTCTCCGGCATAGTTGGTCACACGTATGGTGAGAACAGCTTTTCCCCGTTTCACTAACTTATTGGGGACAGTGTATTGGCGCATGGCGTCACGGCCGTTTCCACGTCCTATTTCCACGCCGTTATAATAGACAATGTCTTCATCGCTTATCTTGCCTAAATTGACAGTAATCGGCTTCCTGTACCAAGAACGAGGAATATCTATGGTTTTTCTGAACCACATTACACCATCAAACCCTTTCACTCCATTACTTTCCCAACTTCCCGGCAGATTCATTTCTTTCCAATTCTCGTCCGAATAACCGGGGTCAGCCCATACTTGATGATTGTCACACCATCCCATATCATGTTCATACAAAGCTTGATACCATGCTTTTCTTTTCTTGGCATACTCTTCATCAATCTTTTCGGGATGAAATCCCAAGGATTCCAGCATATCCATTTCGTGCTCAAACTCTTGCAAGTGTTTCAAACCGTCATAACTGGTCCATGCTTCAGCAGGAGTGCCTCCCCATGAACAGTCTATAACACCAACAGGGACTTTTAATTTCTTTTGTAACTGGCGAGCAAAGAAGTATCCCACAGCCGAGAAGTTTTCTACGCTTTGAGGAGTGCATTCCTGCCATCCTCCTTGTGTAGTACTAAAATCCTCCTTGGGCGTTAGTGATATTTCTTTTTTTACCTTAAATAAGCGTATGGCGGGATAAGTCGCTTCGTTTATCTCGTTTTCATAATTTAATACTTTCCCCCAACCACCGACCGGCATTTCCATGTTGGATTGTCCCGAGCAGAGCCAAAGTTCGCCTATCATGATGTTGTGTAGGACAAGTTCTTCTTCATCACGAAGTGTAATGTCGTAGGGGCCTCCGGCAGAGGGGGTAGGAATTTTTATTTTCCAATTTCCCAGTTTGTCCGTTTGGGCCATATAGATGTGCTTGTTCCAACCGGTTATCACCATAACCTCTTTTTGGACCGTCGAGTGTCCGCGAAGGGTTATATCTGACTTTTGTTGCAGTACCATGTTGTCGGTAAATAGGGCGGGTAATGTCACTTTTGCCTCTGTAACACAGAATGTCACCAACAGTCCGAGTGTCATCATTAGTTTTTTCATGTACCTTCAATTATTGTTGTGTTATTCTCTTCTATAATATCAGTGGGTATAGTCAGTGTTAATGAGTCCTCTGTCTTTGAATATTATTTTTACCATTCTATATGCCATTTCTGTCAGTAGAATCCCCAATGCTGCACCTACTATTACATCTATCATCCAATGGCGATTGTTGAGAATGCGTGTCATGCCGGTTATTATGGCGGCAGCATACGCAACGATGCCTACCCACACGCTCTTAAATCCATATTCTTTATAGAGCAGAGTGGCTGTCATGAATGCCGTTGCTGTGTGTCCTGAAGGAAAAGAGAAAAAGTTGGACTCGTCGGGACGTAAAACTCCGCATGCCAATTTCAGAGAATTCACCACCAGCTGAGTGAGGATAATGGAGAGAACGATAAAGGTAAGAAGTCGTTTCCATTCAAATTTCCCTTTTACTCCACCCAGCTTTAACCCAATCAGGAGGATACCCGGGAACAATTGCAGGTAATTGTCATAGCTTTGATGGAAGAGAGGAGTATGCATATTACGTAGTCCGCGCACATAAAGGTTGATATTCTTAATGATGGGATGAAGAAAGCCACTTTCCCCCCATAGCTGTGCGGCTATGATAATCAGAATAATCATATAAAAGGATACCCATATAATCAGTTTATATCTTTTCATACTTTTTCTATTTTAAGGTAATAATTGTCGCTGTCGAAATATGCCCGAAAATATGTATTCTCTCTACATCCGTTTTTGATATGTCGGATTTATTTATTCAGTAACTTCAGATATTGTCCGTATCCTTCTGCCGCCATTTTTTCCTTGGGGACGAATTTTAGGGATGCACTATTGATACAATAACGCAAACCGCCTTTATCGGCAGGTCCATCCGGGAAAACATGTCCTAGATGTGCGTCTCCGGTTTTACTTCTTACTTCGGTACGAATCATTCCGTGGGTGGTGTCTGTCAGTTCTTTAACCAATGCGTTGTCGATAGGTTTGGTAAAACTAGGCCATCCGCAGCCGGAATCAAACTTGTCGGTAGAAACAAATAAAGGCTCACCGGTAGTAATATCGACATAAATACCTTCTCGCTTTTCGTTCCAATATTCATTATGAAAGGCGGGTTCTGTTGCATTTCTTTGGGTGACAGCATACTGTTCGGGCGATAATTTGTTGCGCAGGGCGGCATCACTTGGCTTTTTGTAGGAAGGGGTGGCATTGGCACGTCGTGCCAACTCGAAAAGTTTAGGATTGAGATGACAATACCCATCAGGATTTTTATCCAAATAGTCCTGATGATATTCTTCAGCATTATAGAAATTCCTTAAAGGCGCTACCTCGATGGCAAGCGGACGTGAATACTCTTTGGCCAATTCGCGGACAGCATTTTGGATAACAGCTAAATCAGCCTTATCGGTGTAATAAATGCCGGTACGGTATTGAGTGCCTTGATCGTGCCCCTGCCTATTGATGCTGGTAGGGTCAATTGTTTGAAAATAAAGGTTGAGTAACAGCTCAAGACTGACCTCTTGAGGGTTGTAAACAACCTTCACGGTTTCGGCAAATCCTGTTTTATCCGTACAAACTTCTTTGTAAGTCGGGTTTGCTGTATTACCATTGGCATAACCTACTTCGGTGTGTTCTACTCCCCTGATTTGTTTCAGGAAATGCTCGGTTCCCCAAAAACAACCCCCTGCCAGGTAAATTTCACTCGTTTTTTCCATTTTAGCTTCTAATATTTGGCTTATGAAAAGCATGAAAATAAAAATAATATATCTCATATAATAGCTATAACAATTGAATGCAATTTATTGTTGTAGTCTATTGAACTTCTAATGCAAAGTTAGAACTAAATTCACAGAACATTGTTATTTTCAAGACTAAATGTTTTTACTGTTATGAAAAAGATATTGATTAGCGCATTGTTATTGACAGGATGCGCATTGCCGACAATGGCTTGTACCGGGATTTCGGCAACAGCAAAGGATGGTGGATATGTGCAGGCACGCACTATAGAATGGGGCGATAGTTATTTGCCCAGTCAGTATGTAGTGATTCCTCGCGGACATGAAATGACATCCTATACTCCCACGGGGATAAATGGGGCAAAGTTTCGTGCACGATATGGAGTAGTGGGCCTTTCCATTGTATTGAAGGACTTTGTAGCCGAGGGTTTGAATGAGGCAGGTCTTTCGGCAGGGCTGTTTTATTTTCCCCATTACGGACATTATCCGGCTTATGATGCAAAGCAGAATGCGCAGACAGTGGCCGATTTACAATTGGTGGCCTGGATACTTTCCCAGTTTTCGACAATAGATGAAGTAAAGGCTGCGTTGCAGGATATACGTGTGGTGTCTGTAGATACGACTGGAGCGAGTTCTACGGTACATTGGCGAATAGGCGATGCAAGCGGCCGGCAGGTTGTGCTGGAGTTTGTAGATGGTGTTCCTCATTTTTATGATAATGAGATTGGTGTGTTGACCAATTCGCCCGGTTTCCCTTGGCAAATGACTAATTTAAACAATTATGTGAATCTTTATCCGGGTGGGGCAGAGGCTCATCAATTAGGTGGTGTAACTATCTTCCCATTTGGTGCAGGTAGTGGGTTTCGGGGAATCCCCGGAGATGTAACTCCTCCTTCGCGTTTTGTTCGTGCAGCATTCTATAAGGCAACAGCTCCGCAGTGTGCTACTGCCCACGATGCTGTATTGCAAAGTTTTCACATCTTGAATAATTTTGATATTCCTATCGGTATAGAACATACATTGGGGCATGCACCGGCTGTCCCTAGTGCCACACAATGGACTTCTGCCATTGACCTAACGAATCGTAAGGTCTATTATCGTACGGCGTATAATAGTAATATTCGTTGTATTGATATGAAGAAGATTGATTTTAGTAAGGTAAAATATCAAGCTTTTCCTTTGGATAAGGAACAGGTACAACCGATAGAAGAGATAATTGTAAGATGAGACATGCTGGGGTTTTAATAAGATGAGGAGTAAAGGACAAAGAAAATCTACCTTTTTTGAAAAAAAAGTTTGGGAAATGTTTGTAGATTCAAAAATAAACCATACCTTTGCACCCGCAATTCGGAAGAAAAGCAATAATAAAGGATTGATTCGCTAGCTCAGCAGGTAGAGCACAACACTTTTAATGTTGGGGTCTTGGGTTCGAGCCCCAAGCGAATCACTTTTAAAAGACTAAAAAATCAAGCGGTTATCTAAAACAGATAATCGCTTTTTTCTTTTATATATTACGGTTTGGTGGCTCTGATGTAAACCAAGATGTAAACCGGTAAACCGTATGAGCGAAACAATTAAAGTACTGTGTTACAAGTTAAAGACACTTAGCAATGGCGAACACCCACTAATGGTTTGCGTCTGTAAAGACGGAAAACGAAAGTATCAAAGTCTTGGTATATCCATTAAAGCGGAACAATGGGACTTTAAAAGCAATCTGCCAAAAACGAAATGCCCCAATCGTGACAGAATTATTCTCCTTATAAACGAGAGAATCAACGAAATACAGAAAGCCGCTTTAGACAAACGAATAGCAGGCAAAAACTTTACGGCTACAACTCTCATTGAATCTACCACAAACAACACCATAAATAAAACAGTTGGTGAATACTATCTGACTTATATTCAGAATTTGAAGAAAGAGAACAGAATCAGATATACAGGAATGTTTGAAGTATCCTATTCTTCTTTTATCAAGTTCAACAAACATCTTGACATACCATTCTCTGATATTGATGCCACTTGGCTAAAGCGTTATGAGTTGTGGATGAAAGAACAGAATCTTTCTGTAAGCACCATAAGCACACGAATAAGACACTTGCGAGCCGTCTTTAATTTGGCTATTGCAGAGCATTCCATTAAGAATGATTGCTATCCGTTCCATTCCTATAAAGTTTCCAAACTCTACAAGCAGACAGCCAAAAGAGCAATAAGCAAAAAGGAAGTATTAAAGATTATGCAGTATCAAGGGGACACACCTATGGAATGTCTTGCGATTGATGTCTTTGTGTTCTCCTATTTAAATGCTGGCATCAACTTTATAGATATAGCCAAACTAAAACGCTCCAATATCGTGGAAAGCCAACTTATATATAATAGAGAAAAGACCAAGAAACTGATAAATGTACCACTCCAACAAAAAGCGATGGAAATTATAGCCAAATATGAAAATGACAAGTCACCATATCTATTTCCTATCCTTACTCCTTTTCATAAAACAGAAATACAGATAGCCAACAGACTACATAAAGTATTAGCGAAAATAAACAAGCACCTCAAAGAAATAGGTAAAAAATTGAAATTGCCAATACCTTTGACTACATACGTGGCAAGACATTCTTATGCAACCGTATTAAAACGTGCAGGAGTTTCTACTTCTATTATAAGTGAATCATTGGGACATGGTTCAGAGAAGATAACACAGGTTTATTTAGACAGCTTCGATAACTCACAGATAAACGATGCAATGAAAAACTTACTCTAAACACAGAAAAGTCCGCTTATCAAATGATAGGTGGACTTTTTTCATTACCTTTATAGCCTAAAAATCAAATTTATATGGAATTACCTATAAGATACCTGAATGAAAAAGGGCAGCTTGATGATGGCGAAACCTCACAAATGAGATACGTCTATGACATTATGTATGGAGAAGGTGAACCCTACCATAATGCAGACTGGTCTGTTGTCATTTATCCAAGCGAAGTTAAATTAGTGGATATTCCTTATGCAGCAGAAATCTTTGCAGAACGGTATAATACTGGGCAGATAATATGCCCCTATAAATACGAGGACTATATAAGAAATGGTGAGTTGCAAGATACCATAAATGGGCTGGGACTTGATGCAAACGCTTTTTGGCTTTTGGTAATGTTCAGTTTTGATTATGCTTGCAGTATGTGTTTTGACAGTTCTATCATTGCGCCCACACGTGGAGAGAATATAGAAAGCCTTATCAATTTATTGCCTGATGATAAAGATTCAAAAGCCAAGCTGACATTAAAAACAAGCAAAGGCAAGTATGAGATAATAAGCCACAAAACAATATCCCTTATCTTAGAGTGGATAAAAAGAGGTTATGAGCAAGACAAAGATTCTATTGGCATAAACACAATAGATATAAATAATACGTCTGAACTATTCCAATCAAAAGAAGAATCTGATTCTGTACTTATATGGTACTTCGCCCACCTATTAAAATACTTTTTTGACTTGAAGCCCCAATTTAAAGGCAAACGAAAGAAAGGTGAAACCGTATCACTCAACAAGAACCTACTCATATCCAAGTTAGTCTATTATACGCAACTTTCTAAAAATACAAATTTTTTAGATGATACTGATACACTTAAAAGTTTCTTTAAGCAGTATAAGGACAAAGATATAAAAGGATTTTCTAATATATATCCAACTCCTTGATATAGTACATTTTCACTATAATAAGAGCCTTGTTTCTCAAATATGAGAAGCAGGGATTTTCTCTTTTATGCCCCCTCCATTTTAAAGGGGTATAGAATTACTATGCTTTTTTATCCCCAAAATACCCTTTAACCTCTCCATATCTTTGCAACGTAATCAAAAGCCAAGTGCGCATAAGGCAGACGATTACAAGATAAATTGATTATAAAAAAATAAAATTTAAAATTATGGAAGCAGTTAAAAATAACAACGGAGAGAACTTAAACATAGTAGATAACAATCAAAATGAGAAAGTTATGAATAAACGACTTAATTTGCTCTTTATAGAGGGCAACCGTCAAAACATTGACAAAGAGAACATAAAAGCTTGTTACAACAAAATAAAGAACTTGGGCTATATTGAATCTATGCCGATTGAATATATACCAATGAATGAAGCTATTGAAAAAATTGGTGACAGGAAATTGTTCAAAATGACTATTGAACGAAATACAGGAAAAGGAGAAGCCACCATCAGCAACTTTAAGATTACATTAGAAGTCGTCAAGCAAGAGGACTATCCCAACTATGACGGAGTTTGCGAGGACGGACAACACAGAGATTTAGCACTCCAATTTCCTGCATTAAATGAAATGCAGCCTACATATACACCTGTACATATTCCTAAAGGTATGGATATTGTCAGTTATATAGCTCTGCGAAACAATGGAAAGGTTTGGAACAATGGCGACTTCTACAACTCCGGAATCTCAACAAATGACAAGGAAATGGATTATATACTCTCATTATGCAAGAAGTACAAGGCTGCCTTTATCTTCGCGCTCTACACCTTTGGAACTATCAATCTGACTTCTAAACAAATAAAGTCAATCCAACTGGGTTATAAGAATCCAACTGATTATGGCAAACTACAACTAAATAAGTCCACTCGTGAAATAGGAGATAAAATTTTGGATGCTTTGAGAGAACATAAGTTTCTATCAGAGGATAGATTTAACGGACGATTCGCGCAAGGGCTAAAACAATATTATAATGAGATTGAGCAAGATGAGCAAAAAGTTATTGACACAATAAATCTAATAGATAAAGAACAATGGGATAAACACTTTACTCCAAAACAAGGTCAGTCTATGGAAGCCAAATCGTACGTAGAAGCATTTAAGGCTTTATATGCAGATTTTGATAGATGATATAAATATGGGCTTGTGCGACAGGCAAGCCCTGTATCTCCAATTTAAATTATCCAACTTGAAATGCTGTTTTTATCTGTTTTTCAAGATGATATAATTTTCAAGAATTGGGTGATATAAAAAGTAAGGACATACTATTAACTATATATACTATTAACATAATTAACAGGCTTCCAGCCCTTATAGGCAAAAAATCAACAAAACTCATACTGACATGAAAGTAGCAGACGAAAACGGTTACAGGTTGTTTCCTATAAATTTAGGCAAACTTCTATTGCATAAAGAAGCATACGCTTACCTCTCACTTCTTTTTAAGAGTGATTACAATACGGGCGAATCAAACGTATTATTGGAAACCCTCTCTAAAGAAGTCGGTTATGATACGGAAACGGTCAGTAGCTATCTGCACAAGGCTAAAGAACAGGGTTATGTTAATATTACACGAAAATATATCAAGGGAGAGAACGGAGAGCCTAAGACAAAGAACTTTTATAATGTGCAAATTCCCTCTAAAGATTTTATCATAGTCAGCCGTGACTTTATAAACCTGCATTTTAATAATCTTCCTTTAAAAGAAGAAACGGACATCAAAGGTTTTATTCTCCTTATAAAGTGCATCTGTCTGAATAATTGCAATCTGACATTTTATAGTCTTAGAGATATGGCAGAACATTTATCCATTTCATACGGTACGATTCAAAAGTATATGAACAAGTGCATCGAATTGAATTTGATAGAACGACACAAAGGATGTTACAGAATCACACTTGATTGCTTTGATAAAGGAAATACAGGTTACTTTCCCAAAGGTATTCCTCCACTTTATAAGGAGATTTATAATACAATAGACTTGTTTTGCCAAACAAAGGGCATTGAAACTCCACCTTATAAAAAAGAGTTGATAAGTCTAATTGCTGCAAAATATCCATATACACGACAAGAATTGAAACAGACAAATGACATAGAATTTATAAAGACATATTCTATTAAATATCAGTTGGCTCAACGGCTACACAATGTTGATGAACCTATAAACAGCTTGAATTACTTTGTGAAAGTACTAATAAACAAAGACTTTAAAATACCACCAAAGAAAGAACCGCTAAGAATAGTAATGTGAATCATATAAAGATAGCTCCGGCTGTCTTTTTTTTTATTGCAATGAATCAAGCATATATAAGCCACCACACATTTTAGAAATCAATTCCTTTTAAAGATAAGCCCTATCTAATACAAGTTATATAGCCCAATACAATTTTAATATAAAACTCAATCCTTATAAAATTACAAACAGCTATTTTTCAGAACTGCCAAAAGAAGAAAACTATAAATAGACACATAAGCAGATATATACTGATATAGTAGAAATATCCTCCTCTCTCTATCCTATTATCCTGTTTTTAAAATTGGAGAGAGCCATATACAAGCGAGCCTACTAAATTATTTAGTCCCCCCACCAATACTTGAATAAAAACAAAGAATAAACTTAATCATTCACTAATTAAAAATTTCAAGTATGGAAAATTCAGTTTTATTGCCTACAATGGCACAGAAAAGAAGTAGTGACTTCAAACGGTATGCAGAGGATGCAACAGTAATTTTAGAAGAAACTACAAAAGTCCAGAAAGTGAACCACTTTATAGAAGCTAATACTATGGAGATTGATTTACAGCATTTAAAGAGTGACTGTATTGTTCCCGTCTTTTCAAAAGACAACGAACTGACTATTTCGCACAATGCCTTTATTGAAACGGTTTGGGAAGCTACACAGGCATTCTTTACAGGTGAAACGATTGATAAACCTGACATTCGTGTTTCTCACATTGTCAAAGGCAGAATCCCCGAAGCGATTCATAAGCCTGCAAACCAACTCTTAGAGAGTGACAAGACACAGTATTTTGAACGTATGATGTTTTGCATTGAAGTACCTACCATTTACGAAACGGTAGAGGGAAACAAACTCACTCTAACGATTGGCGGTGTGCGTGCTTATAATCACATGAACCTCTATTCAAAGAAAACCGTTGAGAAATTCAAGGTTTTCATTGGATTTAAGAATCTCGTTTGCACAAACTTATGTGTTTCAACAGACGGTTATAAAAGCTGTTTGGAAGTTACCAATACAGGCGATTTATATCGTGCGGTTTTGGAAATGTTTAACCACTATAACCCTGCAAAACACATTCACCTTATGCAGACACTTGGAAACAGCTATCTAAGCGAACACCAATTTGCACAGATTCTTGGAAAGATGCGTCTTTACCAATGTTTGCCACAAGGCTATCAAAAGAACGTTCCTCGTTTGCTTATCACTGACACACAAATAAATTCAGTTGCTAAGGCTTATATGCAGGATTCTGACTTTGGCGGTTTTGGCGGTGACTTGTCTATGTGGAAATTTTATAATCTACTGACAGGGGCTAACAAGTCAAGCTATATAGATTCTTTCTTGGATAGAGCCTATAATGCGACAGAAATAGCGCAAGGGATAAATGCGGCTCTGTATGGTGACGAGCGTTACAAATGGTTTATTGACTGATTTTACATATTGAGAGATATTCAGAAATGGGTATCTCTCATTTTTTACAAACAATTAAAATTTGAAGTTATGGATAAAAGAGAAAATCAAGAAACAATGGCAAAGGTTGGATGCGGATTTGCCGTATTTGCAGCGATATTCATTTTCTTTTGCTGCATTAACCCTGTTATTACGGTTGCTGTATTTATGATGTTGGCAGTTCTAATTTCGTGCGTTTATTGATTCACTAATTTATAGAAGTGAAAGTGGTTTGAAAATCAATCTGTTATGATTTGAAATTCAAAATTGCTTTCACTTTTATAGTTAAACCTACAAAATTGAAATAATATGAGTTTGAAAAACAGTTATACAACAAGCGACTGCCTACAATGGGATAGTGCTACAAACTTGGTGAGAAAATTATACAGAGATAAGAATTACAGAATAAGCCTACTTATTGGATGTGGCATATTCTTTGGTTTGCGTATCTCTGACTTGTTGCAACTCACTTGGGATATGCTTTTAACTTATGAAGCGAAGTTTATCATTACTGAAAAGAAAACAAACAAGCGTAGAGAGGTGAGGATTAACAAAGAATTTCAGAAGCACATAAAAGATTGTTATACGGCTTTAGGTATTCAAAATTTAAATGAACTTTGCTTTTTGTCAGGCAGAGGGAAGAATAAAGTCTATTCTATCCAATGGGTGAACATTGTACTTAAAGGATTGAAAAACAAGTACAATTTAAAGATAGACCATTTTTCTACTCATTCACTCCGCAAAACATTTGGCAGAAAGGTTTTTGAATCCTCTGAAAATGCAGAATTAGCTTTAATCAAGCTAATGGAACTATTCAATCATTCAAGCGTTACCATTACAAAACGCTATCTTGGGCTAAGGCAGGAAGAACTTTTAAATACATACGATTGTCTCAGCTTCTAAATTTGAGTGGGTAGGAAATTCAGAAAATTTGCTCTTATATGGGCGATAACTGATTTTCTACCTACTTGGATTCTACAAAATAGTGTTCTAACAATTTAATAATAAGCATAGTTCTTGCTCAAACAAACGCTTTTCTGTAATTTTGTAGCAATTTCAATAACCTAATGCGTTAGGGAGTTGAAAGAACATATAAACGAAAGGGCGTTTAGCAAAATTATCCCTTGTTGGAATCTGGACAATTCTACCGTATGGATAATGAGCAGGAACGCCCACACCATAGTCATATACTTACCTTTAGGGGCACTATATACTATCTTGGTGTGGGCTTTGCTTATTACATACGGTGGGCAGTCCAGAACTCTTAGCAATAAGAGAGCCTCAACAAGATAATAAGCTAAAGTACCCACACCTTTTCTTTGTATGTAAGCTAAAGAATAAAAATCGCTTCTTCCGGGTATTAAGTAGCACAGAATTATATTAATAAGTAATGATGCGATTTTCATTTTCTGCTGTGGTTTGTAATCAAAATAAATCTTTTACTTTTGATGTGCCAACCAATAATCAAGGAGTTATCACCAACAGATTTTGTCCCAAAGCATTCTTAGTTCTCCAAAATGTTTTTTATGACGCAATTACTCCTATAAATGGTGAAACTGTATTAGAGTTTGAACAAGATTGTCGCAATTTGGCAAATGCCATAACAAACTCTATATATAAAGATTCTAATAACAAATGGGAGATATACATGGATGCTTTGGCTTGTTTGGTCACAACACATGTTAATCAATGTGGGAGATTGCTATTCAATGATTTACTCATTTATATAGATATTTTCTGCTATTTTCTATTTGCAGACGGGATTAACGAGAATAATATAAAAACAAATTATCCACGATTTACTTATCAGTTTTTGATTAAAATGCCCAGTTTTCTAAAAGATTCTGCAACATTACAACCTCTCACAAATACCAATATGGCTTCCATAATAAAAGAATTGAATAACAAAGCCGAAATAGAACTTGGAATCAGATAAATATGAATAGGATAAAAAAATATATATTGCTTTTTCTAATATCAATATGTGATATTAGTTTTTCTTTTGCTGACATTAGTAATCGTGGTAAATATTCAGATTTTGAAGACTATAACAATAAATTGGATGATATATTTATTCCAATAATTGCTATTATATTGACTTTCATAGGATTTATATATATGTATTATACAATCAAAGAAAAGTATATCCCCAAAAAACAAAGCAATTCTATTAAAGTTACAACTCCATCCTATGATAATAAGATAAAACAAATAAAAAAGCAAGACGTTACACAAAATAGAGAAACCAAGATAGAAGAATTACTCAAAGACCCTTTTAATTTGAGAATACATAAATTACATAAAGCGATTTACATCTATTGCGACAGATTTAATAATAGATTTATCCATTTCGATGAATATTTCCAAATATGCTTTTATATGCTCAACTTATTAGAATCGTATGGAGAGTTAAAAAACAAAGAAGAAAGGTATAAAGCAGCAGATTTGCTCTTGTATTTTAATGGATGTGAAAATAATGATTCTTATGCAATGATACTGACTAATGCGAAAGAGATAAAAATGAATCCTTATTATCGTTTTATCACAACTAACACACAGGCTATTTATGATATTTACAAAGAATTGCTTGGAGAGTATGTTTGGAGACCAACTATTTCTTCTCCTGAGCCTTTGAAAATAGATACGATAGGTAGAAACATTTTCAAAAGTCATACAAATAAATGAAAACAATAGATAAACAACAAATAAAAAAGATATTTCTATTTTTTGCCACAATAATAGTTTTATCAGCTTGTTCAAATTCCAAATCAGAACTACCTATACATGGAGAATGGCAAATGATTGATTGGAACGGAGAAATGCCTATGTTGGATATATTTCTGAGTTTTCAACAAAACGGAGAATACTATGATTCCAGTTCAGAAGATGCTATTTGGAATTATGAATACTTTTCCCCTGATTCTCTGATTCTATTTCATCATGGATTTTATGAGGAAAGATATAGGATTCTTAATGCAACAAACGATACTTTAGTTATTAGGCTATCAGAATCTATATTTCATACGGAGGAAAACGGAATGGAAGTGGCAAGTAGATATGACGATAACACCCATCCACAATTCATATTTATTCGTAAAGAATAGCATATAAATATCAAAGAAATTATAAACAGATGAAAGCAACACTTCCACTTCTTACGATACTAATAGTTCTGTCAGCTTATAGCATGAAACAGGACAAGACAGAGCAAGTTTCTACCATTGATAGCACCTTGCAAACAACAGACACTATTACGCAAAGAACGCTCAACGATATACGTTTTGAGGGTTGGGAAAGAAACGAGTGGTTAGATAATGAATATATCCGTACTTTGCGAAAATACTTGGACGATTATAATAATAGCATTGTCAGCAACCCTGTATTAGACCCTTATAAGGAACAAATAAAAGGTCAGTTTGTCGTTTATGATATTAATTCATACTTGTTAGGCGGTGCGCTTATTAGAATCACATTTCTTGATATGCCTAATAGAGTTTTCAGCAGTTGGATATACAGCGATGTGGACGAAAAGAAAGGAATTGTAGAAAGCTATGAATTTCGTTCTATTGCCATAGAGGAAGAAAGAACAAATATGACTAAAGAAGATATATTGCAAGCTATAAAAGAAATGGACGGACTTAAACTTTGGTAAATCAATAGAACTTAAATATGGAATTTGGAATAGTAATAATCTGTGCTATACTCGTCTTTGCCGCTTACATAGCTGGCAGAGTTGGATATGCCATTGAAAATGACAAGAAAGAGAAATCTGATTACGATAGGATGGATGAATCTATCAATGCCGCAATTAATGAAGAAGATAATCAGACAAGGAATTTACTGATAAAGACATTGGAAGATATTGGTTGCCAACACGGAACGAACGAAGATGGTTCGATTATCTTCAAATATCAGGGAGAGGCATTTGAGGTAAACACAAGCAACGACAGTCATATCATTTGGATTTATGACATTGCATGGGGGCACCTAAGTTTGAATGACCCTGATGTGGAACTTTTGAAGCAAGCCATTAATAAATCTAACGAATATACTCCAATTATAAACGTATATACAATAGACCAAGAACAAGGGCTTATCACCGTCCATTGTCGCATGGCATCTTATTTCAGTGGAAGTGTTGAAAGACCTCACGACTATTTGAAATCTATTTTGGACTCATTCTTTTTTGCCCATCAATGCGTAAAAGACGAATTGGGCAAGTTAAGCAACAAACATGAACAAAAAGAAAGGGTTGAGATAAAAGGTTTTCGCGGCAACTGATAAATGTTATTGGAAAATATAACAATGTCCAATTTTTCTTCTTGGTACTCTTAATAAAGAGTAATGGAATGGGGAAAAATTAGACACGAAAACAAGAGGACTTTTTTTGAGAGGAATCCATTTTATAGGGAGAATTAGAAAAAAGTACCACTTATTGAAAAAGCCACTCTATTCTATCTTTCAAAAATTAGAATAGGGCGACTTTTTAAGTGTTTGGAAATATCTGAATAAATACATCTATATACTTGATTTTCTTTTTTATTACTTGCATAGTTCCACTAAAACAGCTAACTTTACAACGAGATAATAAACAAAATAACAATCACATCTTGCGTGGTACAAATGTAAACCACCATGTAAACCGAAGAAAGAAAGCGGAAGATTCAAAAGGCATATAAAGATAACCGTAAGATTCGCTGGCTCAGCAGGTAGCCTTTTGAAAGTCGAGCCGTAGGCGAGGCTTTTAAAAGGTGAAAAGCATCAACACTTTTAATGTTGGGGTCTTGGGTTCGAGCCCCAAGCGGATCACCAGAAGAAAAGCCAAAAGGCGACAACAAAAAGACAAGTCCTACAAAATCAACATTTTGTGGGACTTTTTTATTGCCTTTTGGCTACCTTGACCGTCACGAAAAGGTCACTGACAGACAGAAAATAGTGCCTTATCCGTACCCCCGACAAAATTCTTCAAAAAGGGGTACGAATTGGCGGAAATTGGCGAAATGTTGTCGGGAATTGGCGACCCTGTATTTATCTCATTATGAGTTAATAAAAGTAGTTTTGTAACTTAAAAAATGAGGTATGAAATCAACATTCCGAGTATTGTTCTTCTTGAAAAGGGACAAAGTAAAAAAGAACGGTAATATGCCAATCATGGCACGTGTTACCATTGACGGGAAATTAGCCCAGTTTAACACCAAACTGGAGGTTAATCCAAAGAACTGGTCTGCCAAGACCGGAAAGGTAAATGGCAGAGGGGCGGAATTTACCCGTATGAATGAAATGCTGGATAGCATCAAGGCTACCTTGCACAGACACTATCAGACCATTTTAGAGCGGGACAATTACGTGACCGCAGAGAAAGTACGCAACGTATTCTTGGGCAAGGAAGAAAAAGCGAAGACACTCTTGCAAGTATTTTCCCAACACAATGAACAGTACGCATTGAAAGTAGGGAAAACAGCCACGCAAAAGACATATACCCGTTACGAGCTTACAAAAAATCGCCTTGCCGAATATATCCACGATAAATATAATGTGGAGGATATAACCTTTCGGGAAATAAATGTCGTGTTCATTGAGGGCTTCTACCTGTTCATCCGTGAAAATTACCCGTGTACCCACAATACAGCCATGAAGTTTATCCAGCGTTTCAGGACTGTTGTCCTATTTGCCCACAACTTGGGACTGATTACCTTTAATCCATTCGGGGCGTATAAACTGAAATTTGAATATGTGGAACGGGATTTTCTTGAACAAGCGGAATTAGACCGGATATATCAAAAGACGTTCGCCAGCAAACGACTGGAGCAGGTTCGGGATATATTCATATTTAGCTGCTATACCGGGCTTTCCTATGTTGATGTCTGTGAATTGACACCTGAAAATATAAAACTGTCCTTTGACGGCAATTTGTGGATTATCAAGAAAAGACACAAGACAAGCGTAACGTCCAACATCCGATTGCTGGATATACCCAAATCCATTTTGCAGAAATATGACGGGAAATTACCCAATGGTAAACTGCTGCCAGTTATCAGTAATCAGAAGATGAATGATTACTTGAAAGAGATTGCGACCGTTTGCGGGATAAACAAGAGAATCACGTTTCACGTTGCGAGGCACAGTTTTGCGACCCTTAGTATAAGCTACGGTGTACCTATTGAAAGCGTTTCCAAGATGTTGGGACACACCAACATAAGAACAACCCAAATCTACGCAAAAATTATAGATACCAAACTTAGCGAAGACATGGACATTTTTGCTAACAAGTTAAATAACAGAAAAATATAAGTGGCATAGATATTAACTTAAAAGTAATGATTATGGATTTGCAGATTATCCAAAACAAGATTTTTGAGGTACGGGGTTGCCGGGTGATGCTTGACTTGCATTTGGCAGAACTCTACCAAGTGGAAACACGAGCCTTGAAGCAAGCGGTCAAACGCAATATAGACCGCTTCCCCGGTGATTTTATGTTTGAGTTGAGCAAAGACGAGTGGCTGGGACTTATCACAAATTGTGATAGGTTCTCCGACAATATCCGTCATACGCCCACTCCGCCTATGGCTTTCACGGAACAAGGCGTAGCCATGCTGTCCTCTGTTCTCCGCTCCAAAGTAGCCATAGAGGTGAACATCTCAATCATGCGGGCTTTCGTCCTCATGCGCCAAACGGCAGTCGGCTATGAAGAACTGCTAAAGCGCATCGAGGAACTGGAGGTAAGCACCGATGCGCAGTTCAACGAACTGTACCAAGCCCTTACCCAGCTTCTAAGCCAGTCGCAACAGCAGAAAGAACGCCGTCCGATAGGTTTCGTTACCTATGAGCGTTCAGGTGACAAATAGGTAACGATTTCGGTAACGAAATACCACCTAATAAGTTATATCCCAATATCGTACATTCTTCCACCTTGCGGGCAGTCCGGCGACTACCCGCATTTTTCATGTCCTTTTCCAACTGGCACATTTCCCGGAACGCCAGCCGTGCGTGGCATGGCTGACTGTATTCCGTGAAAAGAGCCGTTGGAAACCCGCACAAGCGTATTGCAAGCAAGCTCACAACACCCTTGCCTTTCCCGCCCGCATGGAGTGTTCCCTAAAAAGACCAAAGGGAACAGGCACTTTTCCCCTGTTTCCCTATCTGTAAATCTTCCTCATTATGCAGTCCCCCAGCCGGGACAGCCGTTTTTATCATTTCAATAGGCAAAGGTAGCTACGTGTCCTTCACGACTTTGCAAGGTCAAGCCGTCCCGGTTCGGCGAAAAAATCTTCCCTGCGACATTCGTTGCGAGGTATTTTTTGCCCGAAACCTTGCAAACTCTAAACACTACCCTTTTACGCCTATGTGAAACGAAAACGACCGACCCGACCGGAAGACGCATAAAAAAAAAGTCGGATTTGCGAGAAACAGGAAAAAAGTCCAGTGAAACTTCAACTCCCTCACCTCTCAAATCCGCATAAACTTAAAAAAATTACAATCATGGAAGCAACAACATTATCAGAAGCAAGGGTTTATGTAGGCACTTACGCCAAGTATAACAACGGTTCACTGTACGGCGCATGGCTCGACCTGTCGGACTATTCGGACAAGGAGGAATTTTACGATGCCTGCCGGGAACTGCACAAGGACGAGGAAGATGCGGAATATATGTTTCAGGACTGGGAGAACGTGCCGGAGGGCTTAATCGGCGAAAGCTGGATTTCTGAAAATTACTTTTCCCTGCGTGATGCGGTGGAGGATTTGAGCGACACCGAGCAGGAAGCCTTTTTCGTGTGGTGCAACTATAAAAGCCATGATTTGGGCGAGGAAGAAGCGGACGACCTTGTACGGGATTTCCGGGACGAGTATCAGGGACAATATGACGATGAAGAAGATTTCGCCTATGAAATTATAGAAGAATGTTACGACCTGCCGGAGTTCGCAAAGACCTATTTCGATTATGAAAAGTTTGCCCGTGACCTGTTCATGTGCGATTACTGGTTTGATGACGGCTTTGTGTTCCGTGCGGCATAACAACCAATCCGGGCGGGGTGTCAAAACCCTGCCCGCTAAAAACAACCAAGTTTATAACCATAAAAAAAATAAGACATCATGCAGTCACTTAACAAAAACGGGGTAAGCATCACCCAAACACCGGGAGAAGAAAAATACGTGAAATGTTGCTTAGGCGCATTCAGAGGACAGATTTATTTTCAATATGACTACCGCCACACGGACGGCGAACTATTCAGCACGGTAGCCAAAACGCTGGCAGAGTGCCGCCGCAGGCGTGACGGGTGGATAGCGAAAAAGAACGGAGTAATAAATAAGTAAATTTTGTGGATATGAAAACGACAGAAGTAAACAAGGAACTTATCGGCAGGCGTTGCGAGTGTATTTTTACGGGCTTAATGGTAACGGGTGTTATTGAGGACACGGAAGAAAACGAACACACTAAGGAGGTAAAAGTACGCTTCGACCGCCCGCACCAGTGGGGCGATGATTTGTATAACGATGTTTGGGCGTGGGGGCGCAAGACTGACGAGTTCGGCACGTTGCGCCACCTGCAACTGCTGGAGGGCAAGCCGGATTTTGTTAATAATAAGCAAATAAATAGGTTATACATTGAAATAGGGAGATTCAAGAATAAAATCTCCCTATTTCAATATTATTTTTACAAGAGAATACTATCAAAGTATTTGTATAGAAGAGAACGGAGTAGAAAATAAATTTTCATAAGTATTAATAGCGTAAGTATCCATCATCCCTGCTATATAATCAGAAGCTGCACGTGCATATTTTTTCTTTTTAATATCGTCATCATCACCGTCCTCAAATTTGGGACGATAGTCTGGCGGAAGTAGTTGTCCTTTTTTATTGACATCCTTATTATTATATAGTTTAAAAAGATTTTCTATTACTTTGGCACCACGTTCTTCATACAAAGCTATATTGGAATGTCGTGTTACTCCTTTAAATATCTTTTTGGATAATATCTTACATAGCGGTCTGCTCTTATCTAATTTCAATTCGCGATTTCCAGCAATAGTACCATGCTCAATAGCTTCACTTTCAATGATATGCCCTAACACTATATCATGGATAAAATAACTGGTTAACAAGGATGTGAGTGATTTTCTGAATACTTGAGAATATTCTTGTAGATTTTTATGTGATGATGATTTATTAGCTTTGCTTTGAGCTTTCTTTACTAACTGTCTCAATTCTTTCTCTGCCAACTCACATTCTTCATTGCTGAATTTTTTAAGACTTTGGTCTTTAATTCTCATTTCGTAAAGCAATTCATCAATAGTAAAATATCCTTGACTAAGAGCATCTTCTAAATCATGTACCGCATAAGCAATGTCATCTGCTAATTCTATTATTTGCACATCAAGAGTTCTTATATTAGCTAATTGATTTGCCTGCCTAAAATTTTCGAGTATATCATAATCTTCCGCATACATAAACTTTTCAATATTAGGGGCTTCTTTAACGAGATATTTATTAATGGCAAGCAATGTACGGTATGACAAATTGAGTCCGGTAAATTCAGGGTCTTTTTTTTCCAATGAACGAAGTACTCGGAAATTTTGAGCGTTTCCTTCAAAATGCATATCATTAGGTGACAAAAGGTCATTCAATACTCTTTCTCCTTTGTGACCAAAAGCAGGATGACCAATATCATGAGCCAATGCTGCTGCATCTAATAAAAACATATCACTTAAAGTTGTATCTTTCCCATAACAATCTTTATCAAGCTGCCACCTAATTCCTTTTGCAATTTGTGCGACCTCTAAACTGTGAGTTAACCTATTTCTAAAAAAGGCACTGGTTTCAATTCCTAGGATTTGCATTTTCCCTTGTAAACGTCGAAAAGCAGCACTGTATAATATGCGAGCATAATCTCGTTGATAAGGATTACGAGTATCATATCCTTTTAATCCATATTCCCGTTCTGAGATTTTGGCAGTATGAATTAGTTTGTCTTGACGTTTTATTTCTTTTATGTCATCTGCAGTGAGGTTCATTATCATCTTCTTTTTTTTCATAACAACAGTATCTTATTAATATTTACGTTATTAGTATGCAAATATAAGCATCTAAAAAATAACACACTACTTTTTAGATGCTATTTATCAACTATTCATTAAAAAATCCTTCAATTATTATTGTTATTGAACGATAGCGAAAGTTGTTGCATCTGTCCGAAGCAGTCAATCACATAAATGTCAATCGTCTGCAGGTCGGTCGATACCGAGGTATAGTAGAGCCGGAATGTTTCTTTCTCCAGCGGGTACAGGTCATTGGGCAGGAACACCGTGCCGTTATCCATTTCCAGCTTCCCCTTGCCGTCCGGTTGGAAATAGCGTATCTGATAGGTGGTCGGCTGGTAATAGCCGCCACGCACCAGTTGGCAGCGTATTTCGGCGGTTTCCCCGACTTTCAGCCTTTTGGGGACTGGCAGCGTTTCGATGCTGAACGGGTACGCCTGCTGAATATCCAAGCTGTCATTACAGGCGGTGACAAGCACGAGGGCGGCCACGATGTAGCAGCCCATGATGATTTTATACATTACATTCTTCATATACATTATTATATAGCGGTCAGTTGATAATGAATTTCAGTCCCACAGATACCTGCGTGTGGAACTTGCCTATGTCCGAGCCGAACAACGCCCGTTCCCTTGCGTTCAGCAGCAGAGCCACCCGGTCGGTCAGGTAGGCTTCCAGTTCCAGCGTGAGCGCACCGCCGTAAATGAAGCAGTCCTTATCCAGCAAGGTAGAACCGTCCGGTAGCAGTTTTTCGCTTTTGTTGCTCACCTCATACCCGGCGAGTGCCGACAATCCCAATGAAAGGAAAAAGGTCTTTCGCCTGTCCGAAAGGAATTTCAGGTAATAGCCGCCCTCTGCGGTAAACTGTTCTACGGGTATCTGCATATCCTTGTAGTCATACTTCTTGTGCAGATATTCGCCGCCAATCACCCAGCGGTTTGCGTTCTTGGTGTAAACGCTGTACGCCGCCCCGATGTGGTAGGCGAAATCCGTGTTATCATTCCAGTGTACACCGTCCGTCATGCCTGCCGTCACCTGTAAGCCTTTCATACTCGGCAGGTATCTTTGTGCGTGTGCCTGAAACGAGGTCAGGCACAGCGCAAAGAGC
>NZ_CAOOSE010000024.1:0-61973 GCF_948499155.1 uncultured Phocaeicola sp.
TATCACCAGAACCATTGGCAACGCAGACATGATAAACACATCCTTCTGAATCATATACACGGCTCCATCGGCACGAACCTCCATCTTCTCCATCAGCCAATGCTTCCACATTAGCCAAAGCCAAATCAGACATCACATCCGATTTTTGAGAGTTATACACATTAAATCCTACTATCAAAGCAAATGCAGCAACCAGTGTTGCTTTCAAAATATTCTTTTTCATCTCTTTTTGTTTTTTCGATGATTTATTAATCTTGTTTTCATCTTTTATCGGAAAGAACTCCACCGCAGAAAAAGCAAATACATGACTTGCAGATTCTGATTATTTCCATTAAGTTTGCATCGGACTAATCCTCCTTTCTTTAAGAAGAAACCCAAGGGAAGGAAGGGTTTCTCTAAATTAAACTCTATTTATTTGGCATTCCCTGCTATCATTAACCGAAGCGGGGATGTCTTTGTATTGCAATACAACATCTTATTTAAGCGACGAGTAGCCTTTATATAAGTTTCTGGCTTCTTTGCCTTGAAATAATACCAAGCGAAGAAACGGTGGCTGACGCAATGACATATCTAATTCTTAAGATGTAATATCTGTAATATCGGATTGTCATCCGTATTCTCTTTCCTGTATCCAAAGACAAATCGGTTGTGATTGCAGGACGAAGTCATATAGGTATATTTAACTCTGTCAATATCATTCACCAAACGTTTCCCTATTTGAAAATCTCCATTTTGTTTATTGTATAAAAACACTCTTAAACCTGATTCCGCACGCCAATATGTTGCGTACAACCAATGGGAACTTTCTATATAATTTGTCCGAATGAAATCGGGCAAATGTTGGGTGGAAACATCTTCTGTATAGGATTGTGTAGGAAGTGGATAGATTTTAAAAGGTATTTGTTGTCTTAATGCTCCTTTCTTATCATAACTGTAAACTATATTATCAAAAGGAGGTGCCATGAAAGTTATCTCGTTGTCATAACCCATTAATTCCCAATTAAAATTGCATGGCAAATTGTAGGTTCGTTTTATTAATTGCGTCGACTTATGATTCTGCGAAGAATAAGAATAGACTCCTCCAATGCTGTCCGGGGCTCCCAACATTGATAATAGATATCCATCAGCGGTCTTCTTGAAATCTGAGGGATATATATCAAGTACTGTTTTATCAATGAATTTATCATCAGGGGAATATCGCAGGATGGATTTATTCCAGCCGTCCAATAATAACAGTTCCCTGTTGTCGGCATCATATTCAAACTGTATCAGGTTTATATATTCTCCGGGACCGTTACCCTGATGATGAAGTGAGCGTATGAATTTCCCTTTTGTACTATATATCCAGACGGACTGTTGTGGGGTGTCTAAAATGAAGATGTATTGATTGGTCAGGATAGCATCCGTTATCTCCCTTATTAAACAATCATCTTTTGTTTCCAATGGTATATAACTCAAGGAGTCAACAAATGAGGAATAATACAGGGTATCACTATCTGTTGCCATCAAATCTATCTTGATTGAAGTAGTATCCTTTTGTTCTACACAACTTGTGCACAACAAAAGGAACATAAATATACATCTATACATAATTAGCGGCAGTTTCCCCATGTTAATTTGTTATTGCAAGTATCATAAGGATGCGTCAGTTCGCAACGCTTGCCCGTAAGATTCCCATCTGAATCTTTACAATCTCTTAGGCCATATCCATAAGAGGTGTTCACATCAATTTCACCGCTAGCCAATGCTTCCACATTAGCTAAGGCCAAATCAGACATCACATCCGATTTCTGAGAGTTATACACATTAAATCCTGCTATCAGAGCAAATGCAGCAACAACTGTTGCTTTCAAAATATTCTTTTTCATCTCTTTTCTATGTTTCGATGATTCATTAATCTTGTTTTCATCTTTTATCGGAAAGAACTCCACCGCAGAAAAAGCAAATACATGACTTGCAGATTCTGATTATTTCCATTAAGTTTGCATCGGACTAATCCTCCTTTCTTTAAGGAGAAACCCAAGGGGTGGAAGGAAGCGTGTTCCTGCGAAGAAAATAGCTTTCTTACCATCCCTCTTTTGTTTCTCTAAATTAAACTCCATTTATTTGGCATTCCCTGCTATCATTAACCGAAGCGGAGATGCCTTTGTATTGCAATACAACATCTTATTTAAGCGACGAGTAGCCCTTTATATAAATTTCTGGCTTCTTTGCCTTGAAATAATACCAAGCGAAGAAACGGTGGCCGACGCAATGACATATTATGTACAGGCTTATGCCACCGTATGTGTAGCTCAGAATATTCTTCGTTATAGCTATTCTAACCTTTCAAATTTATTATTATTTATATTGTCCCTCTTCCGGAAAAAACTTGTTGATTGGCAAGTATGCTATTTGACATCATCAAAAGTTTCCTTCCAATAATATAGAATCGTATGCCCTTCATCATTGGCTGCCGTATATAAAATACGATTATTTCTAACATCAATTG
This sequence comes from uncultured Phocaeicola sp., assembly GCF_948499155.1. Taxonomy (NCBI): domain Bacteria; kingdom Pseudomonadati; phylum Bacteroidota; class Bacteroidia; order Bacteroidales; family Bacteroidaceae; genus Phocaeicola; species uncultured Phocaeicola sp. The sequence continues at coordinate 2,492 of NZ_CAOOSE010000024.1, forward strand.
CAAAAGAATTAGTATGATGAGCCAATTGATATGTTTTCACATAATTCAACTCCCAGTCCAACACTATGATACGCGAAGGTTCCCCATCTGCGTTATCCCAGTCTTTTTCCCTGACGCGCTGCATCAACACGTAAACATATTGATCCGTAGCGTGTGTTTCCATACAGCAAAGTTGGCTTTCTCCGTTTATGGACTGCCCTTCCAATATAGGGAAGATAGGATTCCTGCCTATCATCACCTCTTTCAACATCTCCTTTTTCTCTACATCATATAAATATAGTTTATTATAGAAACGCATACCCGATACAACTCGATGCAATCGAGTATTTACAGCAATCCTATTGGAATTCATTACCGTAAAATCGCCTTCGGAAGGCAATAGAGAGGAGGGGAAAGAAATCCAGTTGCAAACATTCAGGATACTGTCATAAACAAAGAACAAACCTTCGCCACTGTCTATATTGCCGTAATACAGATGATTGTTCTCCACTAATACAGATGCACCTATCAAGGCAGAGGGCATGGAAGAAGATACAATGGCTTTCTCTTCGTGCGCCAATAAACGCTTTATATTAATATTCTTGAATGAAGCCAAATTCACATCGTACACAGAAACATGCTCAGATACAGAATCCGTCTGATTCATAAAAAAAGGAAATAGAAAATCTTCCGGTCCATTTCCCGAAAAACCAAATTTCTCTTTAAACAAGAAGGAATCAGCATCATATATATAAAAGAAAGGTTCTGCCTTCCGGTTTATCACTACCAGAAATGAATCAGACACTATTAATTTATCTGCATATAGTACTTCTGACAGGTCTGCATTTTCCACTTGAGGATATGTTATTTTATCCTCTGTCATAATGGTAATTTCCCTATTCACGCAGGAATCCAAGAGTATAAGTAATACTACACAAATACAATATTTGATATTTTCTACCTTCGTTCGCATCCAATCCATTTAATAACAGGTTGATTTACTACTTGTCCCTATGTATCCCCAAGTACATGTGCTACATTTGCACAAAAAAGAAGAACCGCTGCCGGAATAACAAGTTATATGATTTCCACCCCCTTCTTCACTAGCCAATGCTTCCACATTAGCCAAAGCCAACTCAGACATCACATCCGATTTCTGAGAGTTATACACATTAAATCCTGCTACCAGAGCAAACGCAGCAACAACTGTTGCTTTTAAAATATTCTTTTTCATCTCTTTTCTATGTTTCGATTATTAATAAAAGTTGTTTTCATCTTTTATCGGAAAGAACTCCACCGCAGAAAAAGCAAATACATGACTTGCAGATTCTGATTATTTCCATTAAGTTTGCATCGGACTAATCCTCCTTTCTTTAAGGAGAAACCCAAGGGAAGGAAGGGTTTCTCTAAATTAAACTTTATTTATTTGGCATTCCCTGCTATCATTAGCCGAAGCGGAGATGCCTTTGTATTGCAATACACGGTTATCATCTTATTAAAATGACCTTTTTCTTCTGCCTCATACGTCACTGTCAGTTCCAATGACGCGCCGGAACGGACAGGTTCCTTGCTGTAACTCACCTTGGTGCAACCGCAAGATGTAGTGACATCCTGAATGACCAGCAGATTGTTGCCCTCATTGGTCAATACAAATTTGTATTCCTGCCTTTCCGATTGTGGAAAAGTCCCGAAATCCATATTGGCCGTATTGACGGAAACGTCTGTCATGGCAACTGCCGAAGAAGGCATTTCGCCATTGGTCAATCTCTGCAGATAGAGCTCTTTCACCTTTGGATTGTGAACCGGGTTGCCTATCGCTATCACTTTGTTTTCCCGGTTTAATAAAAAAGATTGAAATGTCATTTCACCGGGAAAACGGTTTAATGCATTAAAATCATCCTTTTCATCGAGACAAACTGGATAAGTGAAGGCATCCCTCCGAGTAATGTAACGCAACTCTTTTACATCCTTGGGGTGGAAATAGAACACAAAGGGCACTTTCCCCTGAACCAATGAATCTACTTCGTGCATGAATTCTTTCCAACGAGGCAATTGCAATTTACAACTGGTGCAACCTACAGAGTCTACATAAGTAACTATCTTATATTCGGCATCTGCGAAAGAAAAATCAATCGTATCTTTCCCTTGAATGGTGAAAACAGAATGGGGAGGAAAGGAAATCTCTTTCCCATCCCATTCTTTAACCAAACGAGCGATTTTCTCTTTCTCTGATTCCTTGCATCCGGTTAAGAAAGAGAGAAGCAGGAATATAAAATAGTATTTCATATCTTAGTCAAGGCTATATGCTTTGATTACTGTATTTACTTTTTCACCACTGATTGGGCAGTCTATATTACCTCTTCCATAACAGTAATAATCAGCTTTATCCAAGTTATTATCTTCACCGGAAGCAAGTGCTTCAATGTTGTTCAACAGCAATAATTCGTGAGCGGATTGCTCTTTCGTCATACTTTTAATGTACATTGCAGATAAAGCTATCAATGCAACCGCCAATGTTTTTGAAACCTTTTTCATATTCATTTGTTTTTCTGTTTTATATAGTAGTTTTATGTGTCGCAAAGCTAAGTGTTTCTTTTCATACGAGCAAGAAAAACTACCTTTCAATACCTTTTAAGTAAATATTTACACCCTTACATCTTTTGAAAGGTATGGGTAAGTTAGTTGGAAATATCCATCTTTTAAGCTGTTTATCGCTATTTCTGTGTCTATTTCTTTTAATATTTTGCGAAGGCGACTGTTTAATGTGTACAATTTGTCCAGATTGATTTCATTATCGCCCCAAATGACTTTTGTCAAGTCCACTCCATTCATGCGGTGGTCTTCGGCTTCTGCCAATAGTTTCAGTAACAAATTGGGATGGGGAGGCAGTTTTGTCACCACTTTGCCATCTCGGTATATGATGCTTGCATCGGGGGCGTAAGCTACATTGTCCGATAGTCGTATATTGGGGGGAGACAACCAAAAGTTGTCCTCCGATTTTTCAGAAGTTATTTCTGTTTTCTGTTTAGTCTGTAAGAATGAAACGATTATTCCCCCAATGCATCCCCCTATTATTCCCCAAAAGATATAAAGAAGAAGATTGTAATTCAGAATGCTGAAGAAGGTCAGGTCTATGGCTGGCTGCAATTTCATTTCGTTTTTAGCTCCGGCATAGAATGTGGGGAGCGAAGTATAATGCTTACCGGCAAGAGAGTCACGGTTTTGTGCCCTGTATGGGCGAGTGGAAATAGTTATATCAATAAAAGTCTTTATGTGATTGATTCCTTTGGCTTGCAGTTCTTTTTGCCACAACTGGTTTAATGTATCCGGGTGGGCGTATTGGCGGTTAAGGATAGCAATGGTATGCAGTATTTGGGCATGCAAGTCTTTATCTATGTTTTTGCTGCTATTCACACTGTCCAGTTGATATGTTTTTTCCCCATCCTCATGTGTGATTTCTATGTGTTTGTATTGGGTAGAAGGGGAGGAATGGTGCATTGTCAAATCGGAAACTATTATTCTATTATTCAAGTCTTCATGCACTGCCTTTATCAAGGTTTCTTCTGCTACATTGAGCATTTCTTTGCGTTCGGCACAATAAGAAATATAAAACCATATCGCTGATATGATTGCAATAACGGAATATATAATATATCTCTTCATGGTTCTTTATATTTAGTTCATAGTAAACTTCGTCACAAAAGTAAATATTATTTCTTGTATTCTTTTGTTGGGGAAGAAATTATTGTTAGACGTTGTTTAAAAATTAATCGAAATATTTATTAAGCATGATTTTACAGCAAGCCAATTGCACCATAGCCACCGCTGTATCTACATGGAACTCGTAGTCAATTGTAAGCCTTCTGAATTTTTCAGGCCATGCAAAACTTCTTTTCACAATCCAGTGTTTGGATAAATGTCATTTCACCGGGAAAACGGTTTAATGCATTAAAATCATCCTTTTCATCGAGACAAACCGGATAAGTGAAGGCATCCCTCCGGGTAATGTAACGCAACTCTTTTACGTCCTTCTTATTAAAACGATACCCAGAAAAAGTCCCATAAGCAATTATTTTCCCTTGTGATATCCATCATCCGTCCCTCTTTCCAGAGCTGTTTAAAAATGGCTGAAACATTTTTATTATAAAGTTTCCGTATCAGCCAGATAATTTCTTCCTCTCTCCCTTCATTAGCCGTTGAAACACCCTGTTGATGGGGTTCCGGCAGTGAATGGACACCTCATCATCACCCTTTCAGCACCCTTTCATTCGTAAAAAAGGGAATCGCCGGAGACAGATTTGAAAGGGCTTGACAAGCACGGCTGAAACGAAGATGAGAGGATATTCTGTCATTCTTAACAGGCTGATAGTCTGCATATTTTGATTAAAATGTAAGGATGAACGGAAAAAAGGAATAACCGGATTGGTGAGGGTGGGATACAATCTGCCCTCTATAAAAAGATGCCGAGCTTTTTGAAAAAGATGCCGAGCTTTTTAAAAAACCTCCTGGTCTTTTTTGAAAACCTCAAGGTCTTTTTACAACATTCAGGATGGCATATTTTCAGATGTACGTATGCACAAGCCTACACGTACGTATGCATAAGCCTACACGTATATACGCATCGGGCTACACGGACGTACGCATAAGACCACACGTATATATGTCATTGTGGCAGGCTCCGTCAAAATACATACTTCACTATCTGATTATCCGTATTTACATCCGTTGCCAACAAGCAATGATTTGCCTCATCCACATAGATGCCTGTAACCGGACGGTCTAACGTGTATTCCTTACGCAGCTTTCCGTCAAAATCAAACACCCGAAGCTGTTTTGCCCCCTGCTTATATTCTTTCTCCTTCACAATATCGCTAAACTTACGTCCATCATAAATGGCATAAATATAATGTCCGGTCACTTGAATATCATAATAACACATCCGACCGGCAGGAATACCATATCCTTCTGAAGTGACATGAAACTCAGGTTCACCATCTTCTCCCTTATAGTTGATATGACGGCCGTTCTCTATATTATAAATATCAAGCACATCTCCCAATTGAGTTACTGTCACCAAAAGTTTCTTATCCGGACTAAACGAAATAAAGCTACGCCAGCCTTGTGCTACAGCAGGTGCACTTTCTTGCAACCGCTTCTCGTCAGTTATTGGTATGCAGTGGGACTTATGCAACAAGTTCCCCGCCATGTCTGCCCAACTAAAGCGATTTTCTCCCGAATAGTCAGGAATAACAAAAGAATCCGTATCCGATAAATCAAAGTCTAAAGGACGCATAAATGCCTTGTCCAACGAAATGTTTTCCTCCAGTTTCGGTTCTTGTCCCGGTGCAATGCCGCCATATCGAGACAAACGATTTTTTGAGCCATCCAACACCCATGCTGTATTATCTCCTCCCCAACGAATATTTTCAGCCGAAATCATCTCCTCAGGGCCCTCACCCCGTTTACCGAAAGAAGAAATATACTTAAAGCTTGGATATGTGAAAACATGATAATAATAATCCACATTATGAAGGTCAAAGACTACCGCTTTATCTCCTTGCACCCTAATTCGGTATGCATAACGAAAAAGAGCTGTATCAATGGGAACCTCTTCTCCCTTTAATTGAACATTCTGAACATCCTCATTAGCCTGTTTCTTTTGTCCACCACATGAAGTTATTAATACGAAAGCGAACAATAATACAATTACATTCTTCATTTCTTTATTTTTTTAATTTTATCATCCCCTGTACAATATCAAAGACAACGACTTTGGGCTGTTGCATCCGGAAACACGAAGGTGTATCAAAATGAAAACAAGCCATCATCCTGACACACCCTCAGCATTTCGGTGCATTAAAGCAATATCCTTTACTTATAAATAGCTTTTTTACCGGCTAACAATGTGTTTTTCATTAACGAAACGATGGTCATCGGCCCTACCCCTCCCGGCACGGGAGTAATATAAGAACATTTCGGAGCCACTTCGTCAAACTTCACATCTCCTGTGAGTTTGAAGCCCGACTTCTTACTTGCATCCGGCACACGAGTAGTGCCCACATCAATTATTACAGCTCCCTCTTTCACCATGTCGGCTTTTACAAAATTAGGCTGACCGAGAGCAGCAATGATAATATCCGCTTCCTGACATTCTTTAACCAAATCCTTGCTACGGCTATGACAAACCGTTACTGTAGCATCACCCGGATAAGATTTCTGCATCATCAACATAGCCATCGGCTTGCCTACGATATTGCTGCGTCCCAGCACTACACACTTTTTACCTTGTGTTTCAATATTATAGCGTTTCAGCAGCTCGAGGATTCCGTTCGGAGTAGCCGATACATAGCAAAGAAGTCCGATTGACATACGTCCCACATTGATGGGATGAAAACCGTCCACGTCTTTACGATAGTCGATGGTCTCAATCACCTTTTGTTCCGATATGTGCTTGGGCAATGGAAGTTGAACGATAAAACCGTCTACATCGGCATCTTCATTCAGTTCTCTGACTTTAGCCAACAACTCTTCTTCCGTTACATCAGCCTCATAGCGAATGAGACTCGATTTAAAACCGCATACTTCGCAAGCCTTTACCTTGGCTGCCACGTATGTTTCACTTCCTCCGTCATGGCCGACGAGGATAGCTGCCAAGTGAGGACGCTTGCCTCCTTTGGCTACAATTTCGGCAACTTCAGCAGCTATTTCCTGCTTTACTTGTTCCGAAATGGCTTTTCCGTCAATTAATTGCATATTCTCTTTGTTAAATGATTCTTTCCAACAAATGTAGTATAAATCAGTCAGTCGACATAATAAAAAAAGGAGAAAGTTTTGCACTTCCTCCTTTCCTTATATACATAAGGTATTACTTCTTCATTTTAGGCATCATCTTACCCATCTTACTGCTTGTGACCATCTTCATCATCTTGCGCGTCTGGTCGAACTGTTTCAGCAGACGGTTTACTTCCTGAATAGTGGTACCACTACCCTTGGCAATACGTGTACGACGTGTTCCGTTCAGAACTTCGGGATGCGTACGCTCTTCGGGAGTCATGGAATAGATAATGGCCTCGATACTCTTGAAAGCATTGTCATCGATATCGATATCCTTGATTGCCTTGCCCACACCCGGAATCATAGAAGCCAGTTCTTTCAAGTTACCCATCTTCTTTATCTGATGAATCTGAGCCAGGAAGTCGTTGAAGTCGAACTGGTTCTTCTGAATCTTCTTCTGAAGACGCTTGGCTTCTTCTTCATCGTATTGCTCCTGTGCGCGTTCTACCAACGATACGATATCACCCATACCGAGGATACGGTCTGCCATACGTGCAGGGTGGAACTGATCAATGGCATCCAGCTTTTCACCTGTACCGACAAACTTAATCGGCTTGTTTACTACCGTACGAATAGAAAGGGCGGCACCACCACGGGTATCACCATCCAACTTAGTGAGCACCACACCATTGAAATCAAGACGCTCATTGAACTCGCGAGCCGTATTTACTGCATCCTGACCGGTCATTGAATCAACAACAAATAATGTTTCATCAGGATTGATAGCTTTCTTAATCGCTTCAATTTCGTTCATCATCTGTTCGTCGATAGCCAAACGTCCGGCTGTATCGACAATCACCAGGTCATAGCCTTTTGCCTTTGCCTCATGAATAGCGTTCAGTGCAATCTGCACCGGATCTTTGCTGTCCGGTTCACTATACACAGGGACTTCGATTTGTTCTCCTAAAACAGTTAACTGATCGACAGCAGCAGGACGATAAACGTCACAAGCCACCAACAACGGTTTACGGTTCTTCTTGGCTTTAAGCATACGTGCCAACTTACCGGAGAAAGTTGTCTTACCCGAACCTTGCAAACCCGACATCAAGATGATTGCAGGACGACCGTTCAATTCCAGTTCGGCAGTTTCGCCACCCATCAATGCAGTCAGCTCATCATGCACAATCTTTACCATCAACTGGCTCGGTTTGACAGCTGTCAACACATTCTGCCCCAACGCCTTCTCTTTTACCGTATCTGTAAAGTTCTTGGCTACCTTATAGTTAACATCGGCATCAAGCAACGCTTTACGCACATCTTTCAGGGTCTCTGCGACATTGATTTCGGTGATTTTTCCTTCACCTTTCAGGATTTTAAAAGACCGTTCCAGTCTCTCACTTAAATTATCGAACATATATCTTTAATTATAAATTACGAATTATGAATTATAAGTTACTGAACTTTAATCACTAACCTTAAACAGCTTTTGAGGTGCAAAAATACAAAAAAGTTAATTATCTCATATCTTTTTGTTCTGCCATTTTGCTTTTTTCAAGTAAATAACGCTGCAAATCAATAATAAAGCATAGTAAATTACCTCGGTGGAGAAACAGACAGATACGGGAGCTTTCACAATATACCCTATCCAAAAGATATAGGAGGTGTAAATAACAAGAGTCGCTGTCTCCAATATCAAAGCAGCCTGTGTGTTGCCTGTACCCGAAATTCCATTGAAATAAATATTGGCAACCGAAGCAATCAGCATAGCACCTCCTATGACATAAAGAGAAGGTACAGACTCTACCAACAATGCTTCTTCATTGGTATAAACAGAAAGCATTGCCTGCGGAAACACGACCAAAACAGCAACGCATACCACCATAATGATGAAAGACATACGGGCTATGCGCCCCATCAGTTGCATGACGTGGCTCACCCCTCCGGCACCAATCAGATTACTCACCAGCGAATTGGTAGTAGTGGACAAAGACTGGACGGGTATCAGCATCACCACATAAATGCTTCTCACTATATTTGCAATGGCCAGTTGGCGCTGCCCCAATCTCTCTACGGCAACAAAGAAAACAAACCAAGTTGCCATTGCCAGAAAATATTGTACCATCGTAAAACAAGAGATGCTCAAAATACGTCCCAGTAACGTGAAATCAATGCGCGGCCAATGATTCAGCCCATATTTCCGGAAGTCGATTCTTGCCCAAGTATATAAAAGGAAAAAGACCAAAGAAGAAGCCTCTGCAATAACCGAAGCAATGGCAGCCCCTTTCAGCCCTAAAGCAGGTAAACCGAAATGACCGAAAATCAGAGCATAATCCAGCACGACATTTACCATAGCCATAACAATGGCATTCAAAGTCAGTACCTTCGTGCGCGTGATACCTATATAAAGAGCACGGAACATGACATTGACAAATGCAAAAAAGAAACCGAATATACGCCAGTTCAGGAACTCTTTGGTAGCATCGAATATGGCATCCGAAGAGATGAGCAACCGTATCAGTGAAGGAGCTGCCGCATGGGTCAGCCCGAAAAGAACGACTGCCAATATCAACAAGAAAGCACAACCCTGCATCATAACAGGTCCTACATCTCTGAATCTGCCTTCTCCGTTACGGCGGGCTATCATAATCTGCGAACCTGTACTAAAGCCAAAGGCTATCGTAAAGACGCAAATGTAAAACAATCCACCCATGGCCGAAGCACCGAGTTCCACTTCACCCACTCTTCCCAAGAAGGCGGTATCTGTCACATTAATAATGTTTTGTGCCAATAACCCGAGGAATATCGGATAACTGACGTTCCATATTTCTTTGTTCGTATACATACTTACTTTTTGAGTGCTTAAAAGGGTTACAAAGGTAGGAATATTTATTCTGTTTTACATTATTCCATGACTTAATAACTGTTATACCATATTATTGCAAACTTCAATAGTTTCTCATGAAACAGTTGAAGCATTCATCTAAAAGCGTAATTAATTGCACAATTCTTTTGTTTATGTGTTATTTTATCCTACCTTTGCGCCCACAAATCAAAAAATGAAATAATTAATGAAGAAAATTCTACTGATTGGCGCAGCGACGCTAATGGTTTCAAATCCAACTTTTGCAGGAGGTATCCTGACTAATACAAATCAACATGCTTCTTTTCTTCGTATGCTATCCCGTGGTGCTACAACCGAAATAGATGCCGCATTATCCAATCCTGCCGGACTGACTTTCTTGCCGAAAGACGGATTTCATGTGGGATTGAGCATTCAGAGTGCATACCAGACTAGAAATATTGATGCTAGTTTTATGACATACAACGGCATTAGCGCCACAGGTCCTACAGTTTCGGACAAGCCTTTCGAGAAATATTATAAAGGAACAGCAGCTGCACCGATTATTCCCAGTGTGTTTGGTGCCTATAAGAAAGGAGACTGGACTATTTCGGGATTCTTCGCTATTACCGCCGGAGGTGGAAAAGCATCTTTCGATGACGGATTGCCTATGTTCGATGCCTCGGCTATGGCAGGTATTTTTTTAGGAGGTTTGGAAGCAGAAAGGCCTACGGTTATAACTCCTGACATGTATGATATCACAAGCGCCATGGACGGCAAACAATATATTTACTCTTTGCAACTGGGATTGTCTTACAAAGCTACCGAATGGCTTTCTGTATTCGGCGGAGGCCGTATGAACTATTTCACAGGCGGTTACAAAGGCTTTCTGAATGCATACCTGAAAGGAACAGACACAAACCTGTTGCCACTTGCTTTGGATTGTGACCAGACGGGGTGGGGACTTACACCCGTTATCGGCGTGGATGCCAAATTAGGGAAACTGAATATCGGTGCTAAATACGAATTCAAAACCAATCTGAATATTGAAAATAATACGCACAATTTACAACGTCCGGAAAGTGCCAAAGACATGGTAGCCCCTTATGAACATGGTGTAAACACTCCCAATGATATACCTGCCATGCTCTCTATCGCAGCGGCTTACGAATTCCTCCCCGTGCTGCGCGCTTCTGTAGAATATCACTTCTACGACGACAAGAACGCAGGTATGGCAAATGGGAAACAAAAATATCTGACCAAAGGGACCAACGAATATCTGGCTGGTATCGAATTTGACGTAACCAAGCAACTGACTCTTAGCTGTGGCGGACAAATCACAGACTATGGACTGTCTGACAATTTCCAGTCCGATACAAGCTTTTCTTGCGACTCTTATACTTTAGGATTTGGAGCAAAAGTAAAGATGAACCAACATCTCAATCTGAATGTAGGATATATGTGGACTACTTACGAGGATTATACCAAAAAATCAGCAAACTATAACAATACTAAATTACCCGGAACGAACGTATATAGCCGTACTAACAAGGTATTCGGTTTAAGTGCGGATTATAGTTTCTAAAAAGAATCTTAATTTTAAGGGAGAGGCAGGCTTAAAACCTGCCTCTATTTTTTATATATACTTATCGTCCCCCCTATTCTGCAAAGTGGTAAGTAGTAACGGCACGAATCAGATAAAGTTTATCCTTTCCCGCTTTCGTGACCCTCTTTCCGCCAATAAACTGAAAAGAATAGAAAACACCCTCTTTATCGCATAAATAACGCGTATCTAAATCGTGCGTTATTTCCAATTCTTCTTGATTTCTAGCCTCTATCTTCTCATTCAACTCAATCAATCTATCCCCATTAAACCGGTCTCTAATCACTTTAGCTTCCTGCTCTGTAGGGAAACGCCAATTCTTTATACTATTGACCGAATAACCTTCAGGGATGGACTGGGCAGTCGCTATTTGACTTTCCCACTCTTCCAAACTCATTAGTAACAAATCAATTCCATTCCCATCGCTACCTTTATTGGAAGCCACAACAATGCAATCATTCCAGATGTTTCCAACCTCAGGTACTCCCGATATATTCTCATCTCCATCCGTATCTTCATCATCGGAATTATCTCCATCCGTACCAAACTTAAACTCAACATCTATCGCATCCTCCCAACCTTTAGCTATCAAGCTTCCATCGATAGAAATATCTCCCGTATAGCTGCCACCTATATTATAAGGATGATTGGCTTGAGGAACTGCTGTACTGATATATCCATACGTATGGCTTCCTTTAGAATCTTCCAGCGTTATAGACAGGGTTGCTTGAGAACTGCTACCAGGAAAGATATAAACAGGCCCCGCAGTCCATCTCCCATCCGTTCCCAACGAACAATCTATCTCCAATGTCTTGTTCTCACCTCCATATTTCCCTTCAAAATTAAGAGATGAATATAAAGGCGATACACCTACTTTCACCTGCTTAACCTTATCCGCTTTAGTCAGAACAACATTAAGAGAAGCCACCCTGTAAGTAAGCATAAGATTCACCGTTTTATTCTTTCCTTCCAACGTAACGTCAGCCATTCCCATCATCATTGCTTTTGATGCACAACTGCCCTCCTGCATAGTGATTGCATCATTAATTCGGGGATTATCGGGCATGGCATATCCTTTGGATACTCCTGAAAGAGCCACTACCTTAAAACTTCCCGAAGGCAACTGTAAATTCATTTCCACCTCCTCCGAAGTTATCTTCTGTTTTGCCGCACAGTCTCCTTTCTCATTGAAGGCATACAGATAAACCGGATATTCAATAGATATATTTTCACCGGAACGAGCCGTTATTTTCAATGCTGTCTCATCAGAAGAGGGCATATCTTCTTCCCCTCCATCATCCATTACACGCTGGCAAGCAAAAGAAAATAACGAGAACACAGAAAAGAGCAGTATGTAACAGAGCAAACTTTTATTTACTTTCTTCATCATTGGTCTTTATATCAAGATTAATATCTTCCATTTTCCCTCCGTCATTCCAGCTATCAATCTCACCTCCCGTTATTTGTATTTCTTTTCCATTAACCGCAAGATTGTATTTCTGATGGGTACCCTTTTCAAACTTATTATTATTTGCAAAACTCGCAATGGAAGCCTTATAACTCTTACCTGCCACCGAGTAATCCAACGTCAATGAAACGGGAGTATCGGATGTTTTCTGGTTCAATATAAGATAATAGGAAACCACTCCATTCCCATCCGCCATTGAATGGTTGTTCAGGGAAACACTCAACAAATCGGAATCACCTTCCTGCGTAAGAGTAACCTTTTCTGTCTCAAACGAATAAGTAGCAGAAGAAATGATATTGCTGCCTTCCAGCAATAAATTATTCAAAACTGCATTGGATAATGTACCGGCAGCTTTTATATCGAATTGCACCAAACAGGAAACATGACGAAAAGCGTGATTGCCGGTAAAAGCCACCGTCCCATCGGCGCCATAAGCCTGAGTCACTTCCGCCACCATAAAATCATATTTCTGGATGTTTTCCCAACTGCCATCCTGTCCATTTAAAGATGGCATACAGACTTTTGTTTTATCAGTACTCGCATCATTATATGGATAAAAAGCAGAAAATGTACTTTCACTCACCAAATCATCCCAATAAGCTTTTGAAGAAGTCCATTGCACGGAATAAGTCCACTCCATGACTGGATTATCATCCACAAACATACCGATTTTATCACCTTCTGCAAAAATAGCACTCCCCACTTCACCCGAATAACGGGGAGTCGACTCATCGTGTATGGCCCCTATTTGAGCTACAACATACATTGGTAACTGCTGACCCTCCTGCTTTTCAGAGTCTTCTTCAAATTGTTCTTGACAAGACAAAAATAGAATACTGCCTAAAAAACAGACAGTAACACCGTTCAAATACTTCATTGTATCTAATTTATATTTTAAAATATAAGATATACATTATCGCATATCCGTTAATAACACCAAGATAGGGCAAGCTGATTAGTCGTTGATACAGAAGTTTTCAATTAGTGCATTAATGGCTATTATTCAGTTGTACACACAAGTGAAAGTACTTTTTATCTCTTTACAGTCAAACTTTTAATTAACTTTTATTTTATAGATTTTCGTTAATAAACTATTTATGAGAATTTTAACACGAAAAAAAAATATTTCAGCCTTTATAATAGGACTATTGAAGACACATTATTATATTTAGAAAAATGCTTTCTGCAAAAAAGAAGAAAAATATTATGTCTCTAACACTCTGCGAACAAAAAATATTAGTAACTTTGCCACACCCTTAATAAACGAGATTATAATTATACACTATAAACAAATTAAGAGATTATGCAAACAATTGACAATTTCAACTTTGCCGGTAAAAAGGCGATTGTCCGCGTGGACTTCAATGTACCTTTGGATGAAAATGGTAAAATCACTGACGATACCCGTATCCGTGGTGCTCTTCCTACACTGAAAAAAGTTTTGGCTGATGGTGGTAGCTTGATTATCATGTCACACATGGGTAAACCCAAAGGAAAAGTCAATGCTAAATTCTCATTGAACCAGATTGTAGACGCTGTTTCTGAAAAATTGGGTGTGCCCGTTAAATTTGCTCCGGACTGTGCTAAAGCAGGTGATGCTGCAGCAGCTTTGAAACCGGGAGAAGTCCTGTTATTGGAAAACTTGCGTTTCTATCCTGAAGAAGAAGGAAAACCTGTCGGAATCGATAAAGAAGATCCCGCATACGAAGATGCTAAAAAAGCAATGAAAGCTTCTCAGAAAGAGTTTGCTAAAACATTGGCTTCATACGCTGACTGCTATATAAATGACGCATTCGGTACTGCACACCGCAAACATGCTTCTACTGCTGTCATCGCCGACTATTTCGATGCAGACCACAAGATGCTGGGCTATCTGATGGAAAAAGAAGTAAAAGCCGTTGATAATATTTTGAAAGACATCAAACGTCCTTTCACTGCCATCATGGGTGGTTCTAAAGTTTCTACCAAAATCGGTATCATTGAAAACCTGATGGATAAAGTTGACAACTTGATTCTTTGCGGCGGTATGACTTATACTTTTGCTAAAGCTCAGGGTGGAAAAATCGGTAACTCTATCGTTGAAGACGATAAATTGGAATTGGCTCTCGACATCATTGCCAAGGCAAAAGCCAAAGGTGTAAATCTGGTATTGGGTACTGACTGCGTAGCAGCCGACGCATTCTCTAACGATGCTAATACTCAGGTTGTTCCTTCTAACAATATTCCTGACGGATGGGAAGGTCTTGATGCAGGTCCTGAAACTCAAAAATCATTTGCTGCCGCTATCGAAGATGCCAAGACTATCCTTTGGAACGGTCCTGCAGGTGTATTTGAATTTGATAACTTTACAGCCGGTTCACGCGCTATCGCTAACGCTATTGCAAAAGCAACTAAAAACGGTGCTTTCTCATTAATCGGTGGTGGTGACTCTGTAGCTTGTATCAACAAGTTCGGCATGGCTGACCAAGTATCTTACATCTCTACAGGTGGTGGTGCTTTGTTGGAGGCAATCGAAGGAAAAGTTCTTCCGGGTGTTGCAGCTATCAAAGGTGAATAATTTCATTGATTTGATATAATAAAAAAGAGGCTGAACTCAGAAAGTATTTTGAGTCAGTCTCTTTTTATTTTTGTAAATTTTTCATAGAACAAAACCGCCTCTGTCATCTCCTCGACCATTCCATCTTATTCAATTATCTAGTAATATTTTCATTTATAACCAGGCACATGAACGATTTTCAAAAAAATTATGTAATTTTGCCACCTATTCAATATAACTCGATAAATTATGAGAAGATATTCACTACTATTTACAATTTTGCTACTATCGGCAACAACAAGTTTTGCACAACTAAAAGATTTTAGTTATAAATTCTATGGACAGATTCGCACCGACTTATTTTACAACAGCCGGGCTAACGAAGAAACGGTAGACGGACTTTTCTATATGTATCCCAAAGACAAAGTATATGATGCCGACGGCAAAGACTTAAATGCGACAGCCAACGGCAGCTTTTATGCTTTATATACTCGTATGGGATTGGACGTACAAGGCCCCAAATTAGGAAATGCAAAAACTTCTGCCAAGGTGGAGCTGGATTTCCGAGGTTCGGGTACAACATTCTCGGTAGTACGCCTGCGCCATGCCTATCTGAATTTAGACTGGGGTACTTCTGCTTTACTATTGGGACAAACATGGCATCCCCTGTATGGTGATGTTGCCCCACAGATATTAAATCTGAATATGGGAGCTCCTTTTCAGCCATTCAGCCGTGCACCGCAAATCCGCTACCGTTACAAAACCGGAGATATACAAATAACAGGTGCGGCCCTGTGGCAGTCACAATACCTGTCTCAAGGTCCTGAAGGTAAAAGCCAGAAATATATCAAGAACAGCTGTGTACCTGAGATATATGCCGGCATTGACTACAAACACAACGGCTTATTAATAGGAGCAGGCATCGAAATGGTATCTTTAACTCCTCGTACACAAACCACTGTGGAGGATAAGATATATAAAGTGAGCGAACGTATTACCAGCCTGTCATACGAAGTGCACATGAAGTATAATACTGCAAAATGGTTTGTTGCCGCTAAAAGCGTATTAGGTTCAAATCTTACACAAACCTCCATGTTGGGAGGTTACGGTGTAAAATCAGTTGACCCACGTACGGGAGAACAGGAATACTCACCCAACCGTAACAGTAGTTCATGGATTAATATCGTATATGGAAAGACATGGAAACCCGCACTTTTCTTCGGCTACATGAAAAACCTCGGAACAAGTGACGCTGTAACCAAGATGTACGGAACAGGAACAAACATAGACCAGTTAATCAGCGGGACAGCCGAACTGACTTATAATGTTCCTCATTGGAAGTTAGGAGTGGAATATAATCTTACTTCTGCGTGGTATGGTTCTCTGAATCAATCTAATAGGAAAGTGATTGATACTCATTCCATATCCAATAACCGTTTGGTGGCAACCGCATTATTCATGTTTTAAGAGATAATGAAATGGAAAAGATGAAAGAGTTTTTCGTTATAACAGTTTCTTTAAAAACTCTTCCATCTTTTTTCATTATAACAGTTTCCTGTCCATCAGTTCAATTCCCTATTACCTTATATTTCACATCAAGTTATTGTGAAACATTGTGTTAAACCCCACGATACATATAAAAGGTAATTTTCTGAAAAGTATTCTAATCAATATATCTCAATTTCATCCAAAGCGATAAGCCCGGAAACCTCACTCCTGTCATGTGGGCTATAACAATCTATACCATTCCTGATTTTACCTCCGCTAAAAAGTTCAATCTTCACCTCTATAATATCCGTTTGCACCGGAAACTCTATCACTTCATCAAATCCTTTAAAAGTATTCTCTTTTATATCGTAAGTAAAATCCTTTTCGACTATCTTCCGAAAGTTTTTATCCGAATCTGAAACAAAGACAATTGCTTTGCTTACCGGCAACACACCTCCGGCAGCATTATATAAAGTACCGAATCTTATCTTGCTGATATTTGTTCCATCAAGTTCCACCACAAAAGTAACCTTATCATCTGCATCAGGAAGGATTCCCACCCATGGAGTAGACGAGGCATCATTTCCCCTTTTTCCATTCGTCAATCCCAATGTAACGCTATCAGCACCCAAAACATCATTCTCATCCCAAACATCCCCTTTCATGCCTGTGGGCTCAGGAGTTATTTTGTATTTCTTTCCCGAAATCAGATTACCATATAATTTTTTATGTGTGACTTTACCCACAGGGTTTCCATCTACAAAAGCAGCCGCTTTCAGTTCATAAACTCCCGACAAAGGGAAAGGGCCGGTATATAAATTCCCGGCAAGAGTAGGTTCAGTGCCATTTATAGTATAATAAATCTGTGTATTGGGGCGGAAAGTTTCCAACTCCACATTCAATATTCCGCTGTCTGTGGCACGCGTATTAATATTTACATCAAAGAAATTACGACACGCCTTTACCCCTAGAATATCCAAGCGTTCAAAATCCTCTTCCATACGTTCACAAAAAGAATGGAAATCTTTTCTATCCATCGGAGTCCAACCCGTTTCGGCAATAGCCATCAAACGCGGAAATATCTGATAATCCCTCCTGTCTTCCGTCGGCATATATTCCGACCAACAATTGGCTTGCAGACCGATAATATGTCGCTTCACCAGACTGTCCGCATCAGTCGGAACCGGATTATAACTGTATGTCTTCTTCAACGTATTATATCCGCCGATAGTCACCGGAGCTATTTCTGGGTCTTCCTGATAATGATCCAAATAAGCATAAGGATTAGGAGTCATAATGGCGTCATGACCGGCCTTTGCAGCATTCACACCGCCTTCCACACCACGCCAAGACATAACTGTCGCATTCGGAGCCAAACCTCCTTCTAATATTTCATCCCAACCAATAATATTACGTCCTTTAGTATTCAGATATTTTTCTATCCTTCCCACAATATAGCTTTGCAGTTTTTCTTCCTTCGTATGCTTCTTACCATCTATAGGATTGGGAACTGCATCTTCCTTTAATCCCAATTCACGAATCAGTTTCTGACAATGCGAACATTCTTCCCAAGCGTTCTTGGGACACTCATCACCACCTATATGAATGTATTCACCGGGAAAAAGTTCCACCACCTCATCCATCACTCCTTCCAAAAAAGAAAATAAAGTATCTGTGGGACAAAAGACCTGATCGAATACTCCCCAAAGTTTGGCTACCTCATAGGTGCTGTCTGGGGTACAAGACAACTCAGGATAAGCAGCAATGGCAGCTAAAGCATGTCCGGGCAATTCTATCTCCGGAATCACCGTAACATATCTGCTCTTTGCATAAGCAACCACGTCTTTTATCTCTTCCTGAGTATAAAATCCGCCATGAGGTTTACCATCATACTTAAATGGATAATGAGTGTAAAAGTAGTCTATCATCGTTTCTGAACGCTTCGAACCGACTTCCGTCAACTTGGGATACTTCTTAATTTCTATTCGCCAGCCCTGGTCATCCGTCAGATGCCAATGAAAAGTATTCATTTTGTGCATGGCAAGAATATCAATAAACTTCTTTATATAGTCCACCGATGCAAAATGACGGCATCCGTCAAGCATCGCTCCACGATACCTGAATGCCGGAGCATCATTTATTTCCACACAAGGAAGGCTCCAATCAGCATTACGCACCGGTTTATCTCCATAAACCTCCGGTGGTAACAACTGATACAATGACTGCAAGCCATAATAAAATCCGTTTGGAGCAGAAGCAGTAATCTTTATTTGCTTTGGAGTAACGGATAAAGAATAAGCCTCTCGTGACATTCCTGCCACACTGTCAAAAACAATAGATGCCACATTTTCATGCAATTCGTCCGATATCTTCAACTTCAGTCCGGCTATATTAAATAATCTAGAAGAAAAGTCGGAAGCAATATCCTTCACTTCCTGAGAAGCATTTACAACAATCGGCACATCATTATCCAAATAAAAACGTCCGGCTTTTTCATCCAAAACAGTGGGAAAAGGAACAATATTATATGCATTAACAGACTCTTTCATTTGGCATCCACACATTAGCAGTCCAATGAAAAATAAAAACAGACTCCTTTTTTTCATAATAAATACTGTGTTAAGTTTTAATTTATGGGGGTTTTAATTCTTTGCTGACAAAAATAACAAGAAAAACGGAATTAAATACTATCTTTGTCGGAGTTAACCAAATTTATTCTAATACACATGACAGCAAATACCCCCAAACGATTGCTCGCTCTCGATATTCTGAGAGGCATCACCATTGCAGGCATGATTCTTGTAAACAATCCCGGTTCATGGGGTTATGTATACCCCCCTTTAGAGCATGCCGCTTTTAACGGACTCACTCCCACCGACTTAGTCTTTCCTTTTTTCATGTTTATCATGGGAATATCAACGTATATTTCATTAAGGAAATATGAGTTTTCTTATTCACATACGACCTTGCAAAAGATAGTCAAACGAACAATCGTCATCTTCTGCATCGGGTTATGCTTAAATCTATTTGCAAAATCGGCATTTACCCATCATCTCAATTTTGAAGACTGGCGCTATATGGGAGTCATGCAACGACTTGCCATCAGCTACGGCATTACCGCTTTGATAGCTATCACAGTAAAACATAAATATTTCCCTGCTATCATCATTACCACACTGACAGCATATTTCATCTTACTGGCTATGGGAGACGGATTTATCCTGTCGGAAACGAATATTATAGCCCGCTTTGATGCATGGGCATTGGGACCCTCCCATATGTACCACGACTCCGGGATTGCTTTTGACCCGGAAGGCTTACTGAGTACTATCCCTGCCATCTGCCATGTCATGATAGGCTTTTACTGCGGAAAATTATTCTTTTCGGCCAAAGATAATAATGAAAAGATACAACGACTGTTTATTATTGGTACCTTATTGACCTTCATCGGTTTTCTATTGAGCTACGGATGCCCTATCAACAAAAAGATATGGTCACCTACTTTTATTATTACTACTTGTGGACTGGCATCGAGTTTTTTGGCTCTTCTTATCTGGATTATAGACATTAAAGGCTATCAAGAATGGTGCATATTTTTCCGGTCATTCGGAGTAAATCCATTATTCATATATGTATTTGCCGAAACGATAGGTGTTATTTTAGGAGTGACAAGATGTAGTAATTTTATCTATGAAAGAGTACTTGTACCAATTTTGGGCAATTACCCTGCTTCACTTGTGTATTCTTTGCTCTATATCCTGTTTTGCTGGAGTATTGCACATATATTATATAAGAAGGGCATTTATATAAAAATTTAAAATCAATTTAGAAGAAAACTATAAACAGATGGATAAAGAGGGCAACTTATCATTTATTTCAGAACTGACAGAAGTATTTAAAAACAAGCAACAACAATTCATACAGTTTGCATATTCTTATGTACGAGACAAAGAAGATGCAGAAGATATTGTCATGAGCGCTTTCACCACTATGTGGGAGCGCCGTGACGAATTACAAGAGCACACTAACATTTCCGCCCTGCTTTTGACGGCAATCAAAAACCGTTCACTTAATTATCTACAACATCAGGAAGTACGCATGAATGCCGAACAGCAAATCAGTAATATGAAACAAAAAGAAATAGCTCTGCGCATTTCCACACTGGAAGCCTGTGACCCGGAAAAACTATTTTGCGACGAAATACAATCCATAATACATACAGCAATCAATGAGCTTCCATCTACCAGCAGACAAATATTCATATTGAGCCGAATAAACAATATGTCTAATAAAGAAATTGCCACCCGGATGGATATCTCTGTGAAGACTGTAGAATTCCATATCACGCGTTCCCTAAAACAACTTAGGGCCAAATTGAAAGACTATCAGTTTGTGTGGATTTGGCTATAAGAAAAAGAAATATTGAGATTTTACTAAAAAAATTCATTTTTCCATTAGGGTTCTTTCATCCTATCCGGTTATATATATAAAACAGGGGAAGAATGAACACTGATTTATTACATAAATACTTTAAAGGAGAAACCACTGAACAAGAGGAAAGCCTCATTGTAGAGTGGGTAGAAGAGAGCGCTGAAAATAAGGCACGTTATCTGAAAGAGCGTATGCTATACGACGTATCTCTTTTCTCGGACACAACAACCGGCAAGAAAGAAAAGAAAAATATATTTCTATATTATATAGTTCCGGCCATGGCAGTAGCGGCTATGTTCGCACTCCTATTCTATATAGGTATTCCTCACACTCCGACCACAGAAAGTGTATTATCACAAACGATTCGGATTCCAGCCGGTCAACGTGCTCAAATGGAATTACCGGATGGCTCCCTTGTTTGGCTCAATTCCCAAACGACATTGACATACGATGCCAGCTTCGGAAAGAAAGACCGGAAAGTCACATTAGACGGTGAAGCATATTTTGAAGTAGCACACAATAAAGAGATTCCCTTCTATGTGCAGACAGAGAAAATTAAAGTGCAAGTAACCGGAACTAAATTTGATGTATGCTCTTACAAAGGTTCGAATAACTTTATCGCCCGACTCATTGAAGGTTCCATCAACCTGCTGACCAATGATACAGAAGAAAAGGCACTCAGCAGCCTGAACAAAGGGAAATACTTTTCGATGGAAAACGGCAAATATAAAACCGGAGAGCTGACCAGCAACAATGCTTTAGCCTGGATGGAAGGAATATACTATTTTGATGATGTGCCTTTCAAAGAACTCCTCAGTAAAATAGCCCTGTATTATAATTACAAGATAACAGTGGACAATCCGAAGATATTGGAAGGCTACCGCTGTACAGGCAAATTTAAAGATTTGGACGGTATAGAACACATATTAAAAGTGATTCAGAAAGACCACCCATTCAAGTACCATATTGACAATGAACATAATAAGATAACAATAGAATAAAATCACATAAAAGTTTAACCTTAAATATTTTTAAAGCCATGACATAGAAATCCATCAAAAAAGAATCGAGAAGTACCCCCATACTCCCCGATTCGACAGCTAACAAATGACCTTAATCAAATTTATTAACTTAACACATTACAAAGATATGAGAAAAATTTCTTTGGAAGGGTATTTATACCCAAAAAGTTCAGCTTTTAAACAAATATTACGAACTATGAAAATTGCAGTCTGCCTTTTACTGGCATCTACTCTTAGTGCATTCAGTATGGATGTGTATTCTCAAAGCGCTAAAGTCAGCTTGGAATCAAACACTATAAAGGTAGCTCAATTAATCTCTGCTATTGAGGCACAGACTAATTATCTATTTGTATACAACAAAAAGAACGTTGATTTAAACCGAAAAGTCAAAATCAACGCTACCCACAAAGCCGTTTCTGAAATATTAGACGAAGTCTTTGAAGGAACCGGTATTTCTTATGTCATGGAAGGTAAGAATATCGTCCTGACAAAAGGGAATGGCACAATTGGTGAACAGCAACCCAATACCATTACCATTAAAGGTACAATTACCGACACACAAAATGAGCCCATCATTGGTGCAAATATACTTCAGCAAGGTACAACCAACGGTACTATTACCGATGTCAACGGTGAGTTTACTCTGGAGGTACCTTCTGACGCACAATTGATAATCTCCTATATCGGTTATAAGAAAATCATTATCCCTGTAAACGGTCAGACTACCTTCACCGTCAAAATGGAAGATGACGCCCTCAAATTGGATAATGTAGTAGTTACAGCGATGGGTATTAAGAAAAAAGAGGCCTCATTGACTTATTCTACCCAACAATTGAACGGTGATGAACTGACACGTGCCAAAGATGCCAATATGATTAATTCACTGGCCGGTAAATCTGCCGGTGTCACCATTACAAAAAACTCTTCCGGTTTGGGCGGTTCTGCAAAAGTATCTATCCGTGGTGTCCGTTCTGCCAATGAAAACGGCAATAACCAACCATTGTACGTCATTGACGGTGTCCCTATGCTGAACAACACTACTGAACAATCATTCAGCGTAATGGGTGGTAATAATGATGCCGGTAACCGTGACTCCGGCGACGGCATATCCAATCTCAACCCAGATGACATAGAAAGTATGAGTATTTTAAAAGGTGCATCTGCTGCCGCACTTTATGGTTCTCAAGCTGCCAATGGTGTAATCTTAATTACAACCAAAAAAGGGAAAGCAGGTATGCAAAGAATTACATTCTCTTCCAACCTGACAGTCGACCATGCTGTTTCATTACCCGAATTCCAAAACAGCTATGACGTAGACGGTTTAACCAATTGGGGTACCAAAAATACTTCCATGAAGAATTATGATAACGTAGGTGACTTCTTCGGAAACGGTATTACTGCAATCAACTCATTGAGTATTCAAGTAGGAAAAGAAAAAGTTCAGACCTATTTCTCATACGCCAACACAACTGCGTCAGGTATTATCGATGCCAACAAATTATACAAACATAATCTGGCATTGCGCGAAACCGCTACACTATTCAACGATAAACTTACATTGGATGCCAATGTGAACCTGATTTCCCAAACAATCAAAGACCGCCCCACTTCCGGTGGTTATTACATGAACCCGTTGGTAGGACTTTATACCTTCCCACGCGGCAAGGATATGAGCGAATATCGCGACAATTATGAAGTTTTCGATGAAGGACGTAATCTGCCATTGCAAAATTGGTATACCTCCACAGCCGATTTTGAACAGAATCCTTACTGGATTGTAAACCGTATCACCAGCAAAGACAAACGTTATCGCGCCATTGCATCGTTGAGTGCAAACTTCAAGGCCACCGACTGGCTGACTTTACAAGCCCGTGGCAATATCGACTTTATCAATGACAAATACCAACAGAAATTCTATGCCGGCACAGCAGCCAATCTTTGCCATGCAAACGGACGCTATGTAGACATGAACGACCAGGAATTTTTAATGTATGGTGACGTAATGGCCATGTTTAATAAAACATGGAAGGACTGGAGCGTAAATGCAGCTGTCGGCGGCAGCATCAATGTGCAGAAAACCAATATGCTTAAGCTGGATTCCGGAAAGGCCGGTTTGTATTATGCAAATGTATTCACAGTTCCCAATATGATTCTTAATACCGGAACTGCCTATATTGACGAAACCCTGAATCAACGCCGCACAGTACAATCTATATTCGGGACAGCACAAATCGGTTGGAAAGAAGCCGCTTATATTGACTTGACCGCGCGTAATGACTGGTCATCCACTTTGGCAGGAACCAGCAGCCGCAAGAAAGGCTTCTTCTATCCGTCGGTAGGTTTGACATGGATTATGTCCAAGAGCCTTCCTATGCCCGAATGGATTAACTTTGCAAAAATTCGTGGTTCATGGGCACAAGTAGGTAACGACCTTCCTATCGGCATCACTTCTCCTATTCCGACTATCACAGCCGGTGGCATCGTTCATCAAATTCAATATGACATTGACGAAAACCTGAAGCCTGAAATCTCTTCTTCTTGGGAAATCGGTATGGAATGGAAATTCTTCAACAGCCGTCTGGATTTGGACTTCACCTACTATCGGACAGATACAAAAAACCAATTATTGTATATCAGCACTCCGACAGGCGCACACCCACACAAATATATCAATGCAGGTAAAATCCGTAACTCAGGTGTTGAACTGACTGTAGGCGTCACGCCTATAATGAATGAAAACTTCCGTTGGAAATCAACAGTAAACTTCTCTACCAATAAAAATAAAGTGGTTTCTTTAGGTGGCAATGACGAGTTCGTATATGGTGATGACGGTTTGTCAATGCCTTACAGAATGCGCGTTAAAGAAGGCGGTTCACTGGGTGACCTCTATGGTAACGACTTCAAACGTGAAAACGGCAAGATTGTAACCGATGAAAAGGGAGTGCCGGTACTCGAAACAGGAAACAATGTATTGATTGGAAATGCTAACCCGGACTGTATGCTGGGATGGAGTAACACCTTTACTTACAAAGGCTTCAGTCTTTATTTCTTGGTCGATGCTACAATCGGTGGTGACGTCATCTCGCTGACTCAGGCTGCTCTTGACCTGAAAGGGCTTAGCAAAGTATCTGCCGAAGCACGTGACAAAGGCTATGTAGAAGTAGAAGGACAGAAATTTGAAGATGTAAATGCTTTCTATAATAAAGTGGCAACACGAGGTGACGCTTGTACATCCTATTATCGTTACGACCGGACCAACGTTCGTATGCGTGAGATATCACTAGGGTATTCATTCCCGCAGAATATGCTGGAAAAGACAAAATTTATCAAAGGTCTTGACCTCTCATTAGTAGCACGCAACTTCTTCTTCTTCTACAAAGACGCTCCGTTTGATCCGGATGCAACAATGTCTGTAGGTAATACCAATCAAGGTATTGACGTATTCGGCATGCCGTCTACTAGAAACATAGGTTTCAATATTAAATTCACATTCTAATACTCAGACCATTATGAAAAGTAATAAATATATTCTCTCCATATTATTAAGCGGAATTATTGGAATGACCGCTTGTACAGACAGTTTTGAACGCTATAATACTCCTTACGGAGCATTCACCGAAGATTTGCAGGATTATGATTTTCAAAGACAGCTCATCCCATTCAAAACTTCTCAAACTGCAATCATCTATCAGACCGGAGTAGACGGTACCGACTGGCAATACCAAATTATGCAGAGTTTGGCTGCCGATATGTTTGGCGGATACTTTCATGATATGAAAGGCGATTTCAACGACAAGAATTCCACCTACAACCTTAACCTAGGTTGGACGAGTGCTCAATGGAGTTACAACTATGCACAGGGAATGCCCGCTATTGCCAGTGCAGAAAAGATTGACACCAAAGAAGAATATCCGACTTTCTATGCTGTCAACAAGATTATCAAGGTAGCCATGATGCATCGTGTATCAGACTATTACGGTCCGATTATTTACAAGAACTTCGGTAAAGACAACCCTGCTCCCGAATCGCAACAAGAAGTATACAACGATTTTTTTGCCGACTTGTCAGAAGCTATAGACTTACTGAAAACACACGTTGCTGATAATGGTCCTGAAACATTTGCCGGTGTAGACATTATGATGCCCCCGGGAAAACGCAATTATGCCCAATGGATAAAATTCGCCAATTCATTACGTCTCCGCTTGGCTATGCGCGTTTCCAATGTAGACAAGAGTCTGGCCGAGGCTCAAACCAAAGCAGCATTAGACCCAAACAATGGTGGAGTGTTAGAAAAAGCTGATGATACAGTAGGTGAATATGGAATACGTAATCCGTTGGGGGGCGTCAACGGTTGGGATGAAGTCTTTATGAATGCCAACCTTGAATCTTTCTTGAATGGATATGAAGATCCTCGCATGGATAAATACTTCGTACCTGCAACAGGCAACTCGGGAGGTGACGGTGATGTAGCAGAATTATTCCCGATAAAGAATAAGTTTAAAGGAGTGCGTCAGGGTACAGGCATTGTTACCGACAATCGGTATGTCACTCATTCCAAGACCATTGTAACTACCTCAACTCCGATTATCGTAATGACGGCAGCCGAAGTGTGGTTCCTTCGCGCCGAAGCTGCATTAAGAGGATATGTAGACCCCGGAAAAGAAGCCGAATATTATAAGAAAGGTATAGAAACCTCTTTTGCACAATGGGGTGCAGGTGATGCAGGTGCTTACCTGACAAGTGAAAATGTTCCGGCTGACTATAAAGATGCTTTCAATGCTAAATTCGATGCCAAAGCAACGACCTCCATTACTCCTAAATGGGATGATGCTGCAACAAACGAACAAAAATTGGAACGTATCATTACACAAAAATGGCTGGCGTGCTATCCCGACGGCTGCGAAGCATGGGCAGAGCAACGCCGTACCGGTTATCCAAAGCTATTCAAAGTGGCTGTAAACAACAGTCAGGGAACCATCGACACCGATATCATGATTCGCCGTCTTCCATTCTCCAATGAATTGGATGCAAGTACCATCAGCCAATTAACCAGTTTACTAGGTGGTGCCGACAATGGCGGAACACGCCTGTGGTGGGATGCCGGAAGAAATAATTTCTAAAAAGGCAAAAAAGCACAAGTGTTTTATCACAGTTATGTATTAAAAAAATTCGCTTCAGATTTCAGGGTATTAGCATAAGGCAAAAAGAAGTGTCAAGGCGGAAAGTAGCATTGCTTTCCGCCTCTTTTATTTATTTCACTGATATATTTCACAGGATTTATAGAAACCTATTTGGATATTAGCTCTCACTACGCTACCTTTGCATACAGAAACAAATAATCACAACCTATGAAAAGACTCATTATTCTAGGCACTTTTTTATTATCAATAAGCTGTCTAAATGCTCAGACTTCAACAAACTACGAAGAAGCAAGTAATCCAATTGCAACCAATCCCTCTTTATGGGCTAAAGTAAGTGCTCCGCAAGTCAGCTGGGGTAGCACAGATATTAGATACAAAAAAGAAGAACCTGCTCCGATTGCCCGACTTAAAAAAGACATTAACCTTACTGCATGGAAGGGTGAAAGAGTTTCGGCACAGTTTGTTGTATGGACTCCTGAAGCACTCGACAACTTATCTTTTATAGTCAGTGACCTAACCTCCGGCAAAGAAACGATTTCAAAAGACGACATCCGTACCGGTTTTGTACGTTATGTCATGACCGACGAATTAAATAAAGACGGAAAAGGCGGATGCGGCTACCGTAAGAGTTCGGATTATGACTCTACACTTGTAGCAGACCCTATCGACCATATCGCCTCCACCCTAGTGGTACCTGCCAATGCGACACAAGGCGGATGGATTAGTGTCCGTGTGCCTCAACAGGTAAAAGCCGGGAAATATACCGGTATCGTTACTGTAAAAGATGGAGATAAAGTCTTATCAGAACTAAAATTAGCAGTAAATGTAAAGAATCACACTTTGCCGGCTTCCACCGAATGGGCTTTCCATCTTGATTTGTGGCAAAACCCATATGCCGAAGCACGTTACTATAATGTAGAACCGTTCAGCAAAGAACATTTTGACCGTATGCGTCCCGATATGCAAAATTATGTAGATGCAGGCGGAAAAGTCATCACTGCCTCTATCATGCACAAACCTTGGAACGGCCAGACTTATGATCCCTTCGAAAGCATGGTAACTTGGTTAAAGAAAGCAGACGGAACTTGGTATTTCGATTATACCGTATTCGACAAATGGGTGGAATATATGATGTCATTGGGAGTTAAAAAGCAAATTAACTGCTATTCAATGGTACCTTGGAGACTCTCCTTCCAATACTTCGACCAGGCAAGCAATTCATTCAAATATCTGGATGCCAAACCGGGCGAACCTGCTTATGATGAATTTTGGGGCAATATGCTGACCTCTTTCGCCAAACATCTGAAAGAAAAAGGATGGTTCGACATAACACATATATCTATGGACGAACGCCCGATGAAAGACATGTTGGCTACATTAAAAGTGATTCGTAAAGCCGATAAAGATTTTAAAGTTTCTTTAGCAGGAACCTATCACGATGAATTAGTGAAAGAATTGCATGACTATTGTATCGCCATAGGCGAGAAGTTCCCTGCAGAAGTGATTAAATCACGCAGAGAAGCCGGACAGGTCACTACCTATTATACCTGTTGTACCGAACCCCGCCCGAATACTTTCACTTTCAGTGCACCGGCTGAAGCTGAATGGTTAGGTTGGTTTGCTGCCAAAGAGAACTTGGACGGTTACCTCCGTTGGGCTTTAAACAGCTGGGTTAAGAATCCTTTGCAAGACAGCCGTTTCACAGCATGGGCTGCCGGAGACACTTATATGATTTATCCCGAAGGACGTTCATCCATCCGTTTCGAACGTCTGATTGAAGGTATTCAAGCTTACGAAAAGATTCGCATCTTAAAGGAAGAATTCGAAAAGAAAGGAAACAAATCAGCTATCAAACAAATTGATAAAGTATTGAAAACATTCGACGAATTCAGTCTGGAAAAGATTCCGGCTGCTACGGTTGTTGCTAAAGCTAAAGAAGCTATCAACAAATATTAAAAAACAATTTATCGGGAGGATGTATCAGAACTTATCAGGAGTTTTGACACATCCTCCTTTATTTAATGACACTTGCAGAATAAACGAAACTCATTGATGAAGAAGAATATTATAATTAATATAACAAGCTGGCTGTGCATAGGTTTGCTTCTATTTTCATATTTGGAACGGCAACTTGCATTCCACTATTTTTATATCGAACAATTTCGTTTGTTCCGTTTCAACCAAGACTACGCTCTCCAACTCTTTTCCCGTCCCGGAGGTATCTCTGAATACATTGCTTCTTTTTTAATTCAATATTTCATCCACCCGCATATCGGACCGCTGATTATGACCTGTCTGTTTCTCTTTATCAGCATCGGTGTGCAGACCATCTGGAGGAAGCTGTCTCCCAATTTGGAAATGCCGTTGGCCTATCTGACACCGGGCATCCTACTATTATTGGCCGATATGGATTTCAATCATCATCTGGAAGGCATCCTTGCCTACGCATCGGTAGTCTGGATACTCAATTTATACATCCGCATCCGTTCCTCATTGATTCGGATTTCATTCATGACCATCGCCTCATGGCTACTGTTCTACTTTGCAGGTCCGGCATTCGAAGCAGTCATATTCTGTGCTATTTTCTATGAATTCTATAAAAAATCATCTTCTAAATGGTATTCCCTTCTTTTATTCCCTTTAGGTATTTTTCCCGCCTTTTGGTGGTATCAGACAGGACTGGGAGGAGAAGCACGCATTGTATTCTCGCCCGATGCTTATTTCCATCCCCGATTGGCATTACAACCTATTATTTATTATGCTTGGGGTGCATTATTACTCATATTCGCACTAGCCTGCCTATGTGGTAAATTCAAAGGGTTTAAAAAGAAATGGATGGTCTATACCTCTCCTATTCTTCAAATCATATTGGCAGGATGGTTCCTACACAACGGAACAAAGACATACAACTCCCCTACGTTGTATTTTGTAAAAGAGCTCGATTATTACGCCAGAACCGAACAATGGGACAAACTTCTTTCTGCTCCCCTTCGTTCCGATAAAAACGCCATGCACGCCTGTTTCCAAAATCTGGCATTGGCACAAAAAGGCATTTTGGCCAACAAAGCATTATCGCTCAAACAAGTAGGGACAGACGGTTTATGGATTACATGGAACCGTTCCACCACAGCTTCCACCTTATTAAGTGATGTTTATTATGCAATGGGAAATGTAGCCCTTGCCCAACGAATGGCTTTCGAGGGAATGATTTCTTCCGAATGGACTGTAAATCCCCGCCTGCTAATCAGACTGGTGAAGACAAATTTGATTTATGGCAATCATGCCGTTGCCGGCAAATACATCAGAATGTTGGAAGACACGCACGCTTATAGAGAGCAGGCACTTGCTTTAAAACAATTTCTGAACAATGATGAAGCTATAGACAAAGATTCTGAATTGGGGTTCAAACGACACTGTATTGCCAAGACCGACGGCTTGGCCCAAATAGAAGGAGTTCCCTATGATTTGCTCCAAATCGTCGCTTCCAATCCCGAATGTAAGACGGCATTCGAATACCTAGGCATATTCTGTTTAATGAATAAAGATATCATTCCGTTCAACCAACTTATAGAAACCTATCATAATGCCAAAGGGTTGTCGCCTATGCCGGTGAGTTTTCAGGAAGCCATCATTCTCGCCCACGAAGGAGACACAGCAGCATGGACTCGATTGGGCGTAACCCCACAAGTGGCAGAACGTTTCCGTGCTTTCAAGCAAACGGTACTTCAAAACAGAGGAAGTGCCGCATTACCCAATAAGCTGCATGCCGGTTTCGGTAATACATACTGGTATTATTATATGTTCAAAAAATAAAACAATATGAAGAACTCTATCTTATTCCACATATTTTTGCTTTGTATCTGCTGCATGGCCTGCACCGGCACAACTAAAGAACCGGTTGCCGATGTAACGCTGGACGAACTACCGTCTATCTTT
The DNA here is from genome assembly GCF_948499155.1 of uncultured Phocaeicola sp. Lineage (NCBI taxonomy): Bacteria > Pseudomonadati > Bacteroidota > Bacteroidia > Bacteroidales > Bacteroidaceae > Phocaeicola > uncultured Phocaeicola sp. The sequence goes on from NZ_CAOOSE010000024.1 coordinate 33,709, forward strand.
CCCGATTACGCCGATGTCACCATTCCCCCACATATCGCCCCCTTACGTTTTCAGTTATTGGAACCGGGAGACGAAGCAATAGCCGTACTCAGCTGCGGCAATGAAAAGATGATAACGGCAGCTTCCGCTGACGGACAATTTCTCTTTTCAGAAAAAGAATGGAACAAATTACTAGACAAGGCTGTCGGAAAAGACATTAATGTAAAAGTATATCGAAGAGAAAAGAACGAATGGCAAAGCTACCCCACTTTTCTGTGGCATGTATCTGCCGACCCGATAGACGAGTATCTGGCCTACCGACTGATAGAACCGGGATATGAATTGTGGAATAAAATGGGAATCTACCAACGTCATCTCACCGATTATGAACAAACACCTATCATTGAAAACAGCCTGACAAACCATAACTGCATGAATTGCCATTCCTTCTGTCAGCAAGACCCGGAGAAAATGTTGTTCCACATGCGTGCCGAACTGCCGGGTACTTACATTATAAATGGAAAGAGCATAGAAAAACTGGATACGAAAGCCGGTGAAAAAGTGCAGTCATTGGTTTATCCGTCATGGCATCCTACGGGCAACTTTGTGGCTTTCTCCGTCAACAATACCCGTCAGTCTTTCCACATGAACGATAAAAACCGGATTGAAGTCTATGACCTGTCTTCCGACGTGGTAGTATATGATGTCAATAAGCATGAAGTAGTGACCGACTCGCTGATATTCTCCAATAAAGCCTTTGAAACTTTCCCCACTTTCTCACCGGATGGCAAAACACTTTATTTTTGTTCGGCTCAGGCGAAGGAACTTCCCAAAGACTTCAAATCAGTGAAATACAGCCTTTGTTCTATCAGCTTCGACCCCGAAACCCGCCGTTTCGGTCATCAAGTCGATACACTTTACAGCAGTGAACAAGCCACTGTCCAAATAACCGGAACAGAACACAAAAGTGCCTCCTTCCCCCGGGTTTCTCCCGATGGAAAACAACTTGTCTTTACACTGTCCGAGTATGGAAACTTTTCCATTTGGCATAAAGATGCAGATTTATATAGAATAGATTTGAATTCGGGTGTCATGCACCGTATGGATGAAGTAAACAGTGACGATGTGGAAAGCTACCATTCATGGAGCAGTAACAGCCGTTGGCTTGTTTTCAGCAGCCGGCGCATTGACGGTCTTTATACACGTCCGTATCTGGTACATATTGATGAAAACGGAACGTCTGGCAAACCTTTTGTCCTCCCGCAAAAAGACCCTGATTTCTACTCACGCTTCATGTTCTCATATAATATTCCTGAATTTGTAAAAGGTAAAGTAGAAGCCGAGGCACATACTATCGCAAACACTGCACGCAAGCCGGGAAATAGAATCAGAAATTAAAAGGGGTACTCTTTACATAAGCCTTATACTTCTTTATCATACCCGGATACGACTCTTCAGCACGTGGCAGATAACGGAAACCGGAAACTTTTACGTCTTCTCCCAAACTTATTACAAACTGGTGAGGATATTTATTTCCATCACGAGTGCTCCAATAGGTAGATTCCTGCAAATCATATATTTTATCGGCAGTAAAGTTGCCCCAACTTGTGCTTTCACTATCAGCATATTCAATCTTCCAATGCTGACGGGAAAGCGGCTTACCATTTTCATCCAACAAATAGAACTCGGCCACGGCAGCATTGTCTTTTCCATCTTGCGCACTCAATGCCTCCAGACAGAAATAACGTCCTGCAACAGTTTTTCCAAATTTAACTTCCTGCCAGCCGTTACCTGCTGACAATTCGCCAACGGCAACCGGGCTCTCGCCTTTCAGATTAAGATTTTGCCCTTTAGCGCGATGGGTGGCGGGAGCCTCAGCGCGTAACATATCAAGAATAGGTTTCTTTAATCCCGATACCGTTGCTTTCTCAGGTCCCAGCAAATCAAGAACAATGATTTCATTCTTACCTTTTTTCAGCCAACAGCCAGGCATGAACAAAGTTTGCTGCGGTCCGATTTTCCAAAAACGTCCCATCGCCTTTCCATTAACCCAAACCATTCCTTTTCCCCACGTTTGCATATCTAGAAAAACATCTCCTACTTGGTCTAACTCAAACGTTGCACGATAGTATGCAGGTGCATCAAGTTTTTCACCCTCCACATATTTCTTTGACTCTGCAAAGTCGTGAGCAACCGGGAAACTATAAACTTCCCAATTCTTCAACTCCCGTTTATCCGTCTCGGTCAGCAGTTCAACCTTATCCGTAATTCCTTTACGGTCATGGATAGCCACATCAAAATTAACACGTCCCATCGCTTCAACCAGAATATCAAGTCGGGTACCTTTCTGCAGCGAAGGAAGTACCAACGAATTCTGTCCGCGTCTGCGATCCAGACGTCCCAACAGTTTGCCATCGGCGTACACTTGTGCCCAATCGTGTACTTCATCTATTAACAAAGTAGTACCTTCCTTCACTTCCGGCAAAGAGGTGCGATATAAAATCGTTCCCCAACCTTGGTCGAACTGCTCCATCGGTTTGATATCCTCTGAAAGTTTCGGTTCGGGCAGATTGTCAAATAACGGAGCCACTTCCTTTAAAGCAAATTCGGGAATCTCAATTACCGGATAAGCAGCCGGAACATCGGGTATCACTTGTGCTGAGTCGGCATATTGCATCAACATCTCCCGCAACTTATAATATTTAGGAGTTGCCCAACCCGCTTCACTGATAGGAGCATCATAATCATAAGAACTACACATGGCAGAATAAGCAGGACTATTTGCTCCTCCCCAATGTCCAAAAGTAGTTCCTCCATGCGTCATATACAGAGAAAAAGAGATATGGCGGTCAAGCATATCTTTAATGCCCGAAACCATTGTCTCAGCATCACGAGTTTCATGTTTACGTCCCCAATGGTCAAACCATCCGCTCCAAAACTCGCTACACATTAAAGGTGCATTGGGACGAGCTTCTTGCAATTTTTTAAACTGTGCATCAATATTGGCTCCTGTTCCGAAATTAATTGTCCAAACCAAATCATCCAATCCGTTACGTTGGAAAGTAGAACTCCAGTCACACTGAAACAGAGGCACATCTGTAAAACCGGCTCCTTTGACTATATCGCGTATGTTGGCAATATATTCTTTGTCAGTAGCATAGGCTCCATATTCATTTTCTACCTGTACCATAATGATATTCCCTCCGCGGCTCACCTGCAAATCCGCCAGTTCCTTACCAATCTCATTCATAAAGCATTTTGTTCTTTCAAGGAAATAGGCATCATTGGTACGAAGCTTGATATCTTTCTTTTTCAACAACCACCAAGGTAATCCTCCCATCTCCCATTCCGAACAAACATAAGGACCGGGACGCAACATGATATACATTCCATGTTTCTGTGCCAAACGGCAAAATGCAGCTATGTCATTCTGCCCTTTAAAATCAAACTCGCCCTCTTTTTGTTCGTGGATGTTCCAAAAAGCATAAATACAAATAGTATTCATGCCAAGTGCCTTACACATCTGTATACGATGTTCCCAATACTCGGCAGGAATACGGGTATAATGCATCTCGGCTGCTTTTATCAGAAAAGGGGTTCCATCCAATAAAAATGTTTTATCACCAATAGAAAAAGTATGTTTCTCCTTTTGTATGGGACTACATCCCATAAATATCAAAGAACAAAGGAAGAAAAACAAGACAAAGACTTTACTTGATTTTTTCATAATACGACATTAATAAGCTGATTGTTTTAAAGTACAAAGATAAAAACAACCCTTCTTTCCTAATTTAATTTGCCGGAAAGAAGAGTTGCACAAAACGGAACTAATAAATAAAACTCTAGGAATATCAGGTACTGAACATACAGCTTTATTCCACTCTCAGTGTCACTTTACCTTTTATTATGTCATTACTCTTAATCGGTTTCCGATAAGGAGCATAATATCCGTCCAAAAACATTTCGTTGCCGGCAGTTACAAAGTCGGCAACAAGGAAACAGATTTTATCTTTTCCCAACCAAGAACGCCAATGCTGCTCACCATTTGAACAAGCCGTTACTTTATGCCCGTTTCCGTCACACAATCCTGCATACCAAATATTTCGGCGAGTAGCCCGAAAGTCATTGCTACCCAATTCATTAAAGTCTTTGCTCCACGACCACGAAGGTTGTATTCGCGGATTTGTTTGTGCAGGAAGACCCTGATAAAATAAATCGGCAGTACCTACCGGACGGCTGATATGGTCATCAGGATACACACTCCACATTCCCTTACGACGCCAAAACGTCTGGTCATAGCTTTGTGGTGCCTCAAAAACCAAGCCCCATTGTCGCGGATTTACATTCTGTAAAGCTTTAAAATGATAGTCAACTGCCAATTCACCATTAGCATTAACCGTCAAACGATAACTGCCTTCAAACTCCTTATAGCTTCCTGTTACAGTTACTATTACATTATTTTCTTCCTTATATGCCTTTACTTCCACTGCGTTCCAATCTGAACATAAATCGTTATAAATAGGCGTATTAGCATTGTGATTGGGATAACATCCACCTCCAGTCAACGGAAGCGCCATCAACCATGGACCGCCTTTCAAGACTTCTTTTCCTGCCTTCCTCAGAGACAAGATTTGCCCATTAAATCTGCTGATTTCACAACAGAAATTCTTTCCACTGATTACATAAGCCTTTTTACCGACTTTCAGTTTAGTCGGCTGCGACAACCATTGAGGCAGCTCATTTTGTTTTTGTTCTCCTACCGGTATCAGATATTCATCAACAATAAACCCACGAGGATCAGTAAATGACAAATAAAGTTCATTTGCCTTATCGGGATTGGCTATTGGTATACGTATCCTTCCATCTTCCGAAGGAGAAATGGAAGCAGAAACCGTACCCTGTTCCTCGCCATATTGATAAGCAATCTTTATCTCATCCATATTCAGGTAAGTATATCTGTTCTCCACATCCACAACCAATTCATTGGCAGGTGAAAGAGCTTCGGTAAGAACTTTGACCGGACTATAAATTTTCTTCATATCCCAATATTCCGGTTTGGGGCGACGCCAACCGTCAATAGGTCCCCAAGCTCCATACCCGACAGCATTCCCGTCAGGCAATTGGAAGATATCATCAATGCCCGACCAAATAGAACCGCCCAGCACTCCTCGGGTCTGATACATATTTTCCCAAGTAGGAGCCAAAGCCAATGCCCAATCACTACGTATCCCCGGGTCGGTCACCAGTTCACTGCGGTTATAAACATTTAAATGGCAATACTCTCCATAAATCATGGGGCGATTACTCTGCGCAGCCACTTTATAGCCATTAGGCCCGGGATAATGAATATTCGCAATAGGAGCAGTACTTCCCTGATTATTAAAACCTCCATACGCCTGGTCGTGAAACGTATGCGGACGAGTAGAATCGGCTTTATACACATATTCTTGTATTTGGGCAAATTCTTTGTTCCAATAAGACTCATTAGCCATAGACCAAAACAAAACAGAAGGGTGATTACGATAAAAATGAATCGTCTCCATATTAGCTTGGAGTATATAAGGATAGTATTGGCTATCTTGATAATTGAGTGTTTTCCAATTTTCATTGGCATGATGTCCCACCCAGCAAACCGGAGATTCTACTTCGACAAACATCCCCAGTTCATCACAGATATCCAGCATTTCCTCACAAGGAGGATAATGTGAAGTACGGACAAAATTACAGTTGGCGGCACGATAAAGTTCAATATCCTTTCGTTGCAACATTGCATCCACGACACGCCCCGTCAAAGGATGCATCTCATGTCGGCATACTCCCCGCAACTTAACAGCACGCCCATTTACAAACAACTCATTTCCACGAACTTCTATCTCACGAAAACCAAAACGTTTCTCCACGGTTTCTATCACTTCGCCATTTAGACAAAGCTCCATTCTCAACGTATAAAGATTAGGCTGTTCATTATTCCATAACAGCGGGGCAGTAACAGTATCCGAAAGAAGCCCCTTCCAAGTCTCTCCGACAGCCAGTTTCGGAAGACATCGCTCTATGACATTAGGCAAACCATTGACAGACAATCGCAATGTCAATCCACTCTGCACGTAAGTTGCCTTATTCACTACAGCAGTCTCTATCTTCAGAACCGCATTCCGATATTCACTATCCAAATCTGTTACAATACGCAAATCCGACACATGGGTTTGAGGAACAGCCATCAGTGTCACCTTTCTGGTAATACCTCCCAACTGATGGGCGGCATACTGAGTCAGACTGCCCAGCATATCAGCCAAAGATTCGCTTCTTACAGCAAGTGCCAACTCATTAACGCCCGGTTTTAAATACTCTGTCGCATCTATCTCATATACAGTCATCCCCCCTAAATGATAACCTGCTTTCACCCCATTTAGATAAACATAGTATTCACTATGCACTCCGTCAAAGCGTAACTTGACATTCTTATCTTTCCAATCTTCCGGCAAAACAAACGACTTACGATAACCTGCATACGCCATCGAGTCCACCTTAAATCCCTGCATCGACCATTGGCCGGGAACAATAACAGACCTCCACCCGGAAGAATCCGGGTGTTTATAAAACTCTTTTTCAGGCTGAGGATTAAACTGCCATGTTCCATTCAAAGACAAAACCGGCCGATAAGTACCCGTAACACTTTTAGGAAGAACCGTATAAACCGGCAACACTTTTTCAACATCCACATCCGTATCAATACGATAAGTCTGCACATTTCCCAATGCCTCTTTCTCTTTACCTTCAAAAGGAACCGGAGCTTTAGTATTGGAGGAATAAAGGTTTAATTCGGAAACAATGGCATTTGCTCCTTTCCCGGCCACTTCAAACACCAATACCAACTGACTGTAAGCATAAGCTTTACGTGGTAAGTCCAACAAATATCTTTGCTCCTTTCCCGCTTCCAACGTCACATTCTGTATTTCATTTCCATCTACCACAATACGTTGTTTACGTTCATGGTCAGCCAGATAAACCACCTCCAATTGATAGTCGGCATGAATATCCAAATGATTAAAAGCATAAATCACTTTTCCACCGAAATTGCATGTTATAGCTTCCTTACTACCTTTTACCTCGGGAGGCATCGTATAGTTCTCTCCTTTTATTAAAAAAGGCTGCGCACCGGGTACACCACAATCATTGGCTGCAACCCTCGTCAATGAACTTTCCTGAGCAAGTGCCGGCAATGCTCCTATAAGCATTGCTCCGACTATTGCCCCAAAACGTTTCAATCTCTTTATTATATTAACCTTCATCATAAAATGACGCACACTTTTTTATTCGATTATTTCATTCTCAGATTTATCTGTCCGTAGCAAGGCAGAGCTTCCAATGTCTTACAATAATTTCCCCATGCTATTTCAGGATAATCCCAACGATTATTTGTGTATAAAATCAATTGTTCATCGGCACGTTTGTTTATCCGACAAGCTACTGAAGCATCTTTTGAGATGACCGATATCCGATGTTCGGAATCTGTTTCCGTAGAAAGTGAATAATAATAAATATTCTCTTTCATACCTTTTGCCATTTGTGTAAGAGGCTGCTTACAATTGGCACCGGCATCTGCCCAATAATAATAGTTGTGCGTATCAGCCTGCCAAACTTGAACCGGTTTTTCGCCGTATGCTGCCTGTTTAGACTGATAAAGGGAAGTACGACCTTCATTTCCGGCAAATTCACCCTCAGGATAATAATTCCAATACCCTTTACGCTTCCAATCCAAGTGTTGGATAGCATCCGACAAATAGAAAGACAACCCCGTCTCACGCAAGAAACCATTGGGCACACCGGAAGTTTGGTAATTAACCGACAACTCTCCTTTAGGAGATATCAATATATCAAACTCCGCTACAACTCCCCGGTAATTGCCGACAAGCACTACTTTGATTGTTCCGTTCTCTTTCTCAGTGTAACTGAATGATGTTTTTTTCCAGTCCGAATCTGAAATCGTAAAATGATTGGCCATTTTACGAACCTCTGCACCTGTCAAATGATTCAGGTTAACATAAAGATTAAGGAACGGACCTTTTTCTATTATCACTTGCTCACCGGCTTTAGCATTGACTATTAACCCTGTAGCCTTATCAAAAGGTATTTCAAAGCCTTCCCCTCTTATAATCAGTTTATCACCATTATCTGTTACAATCAGCTTTTCTCCGCCAACCACAGCAGGATAGTCTATCTTTTCTACTCCCAATACAAGACGATAAGCATCAATCAAATCTCCTTCCGAAGTAAAGAACTCTACCAACAGCTTCTCACCCTCTTCCCATTGCTCGGCAGGAATTGTCAACAGACCTTTCTGATGAGGCCCGACAGAAGTCAGTTTCAAAGACTTCCGCGTTCCTTTGTAAGTATAAAATGCACTTATTTCATCCAGGTCGGTATGGTCAAAACGGTTGTATACAGTCAACATCAGTGGTTGCCCGGCAGTAAAAGAAAGATTGTCATCTGCCAGTAAACGCACAGGTGAATAAGCTTTCTTGGTAGACCAAAATTCCGGTTTCGGACGTCTCCATACGTCTACAATACCCCATTCTCCGTATCCGACACAGTTCCCTTGATAATTTTCAGGTTTGGCAGTGTGGGCAAACTCTTTCCAGAATGCAGTTCCAACCTTAGGCTGAGGTAATGCAAACACTTCATCCACATATCCCCAAATAGCTCCTCCCAATCCGCCCGGCGCATTGTACAAGCCATCCCACATCATATCAATAGATTTCCCCCAGAATTCACGGATATTAGGGTCGGTCTGCAAAGTGGCATAGGTGTAACAAGCCGGATGAGCCCACTCATCGTATAATGCCGGCATACCATGTCCTTGAAAATTACGGGTAGACATCCCCCATTGGTTGATATTGCCATACACATTCTGATAGTGCATACTCAGAATATCAAATATTTTAGCCTTCTTTTCCACAGCCGAACCCGGATAGCTGAAAATAACGGGGCGCGTGGTATCCGTAGCCTTCACCCAATCCCAGCACAATTGGAAATTAGTACCATAAGCACTTTCATTACCGATGCTCCAAAACAAGACAGAAGGATGAGAACGGAAAGCTTTCACCATTTCCTGACATTGTCCCAAGTAACGGTCGGCATAAGCCGAATCACTCTGTGTATTACCCGGAGCATAATTCTTCTGCCGATAAGTATCAACAAAGCAAACAGCCGTTTCACTTTCCACATATACACCATAACGGTTACAAAACTCCAAAAAACGTTCCGAAGGAGGATAATGAGAAGTACGGACAAAGTTCATATTAGACTGCTTAAAGAGCAATACATCCAGACTATCCAACTCAGCAGTAGTGGTACGCCCCAATGTAGGATGGATATCATGACGACAAGCTCCGCGCAGTTTCACCTGACGGCCGTTAACCAACATACGGTCTTTAACAATCTTCACATCCCGAAAACCGATGCGACGGTCGAAACGAGACAGTTCTCTATCATCCTTGTACACTGCCACTTCCAATGTATACAGATTAGGATGTTCCGCATCCCATTTCAATGGGTTTGCTACAGGCAACGAGAACGTATTTTTCCCTTTCGCCAACTTAAAACGGCTTTGCGGCAACTGTACATTTCTGCCTTCCTTATCCTTCAACTCCAATCTTGCTTCCGCACCTTCTTTACCAATAAACTCACAAGCAAAACGCAACTCGGCATCTTTATAAAGTGAATCCAAATGGGTTTCCACACTCACATCATACAGGTGAGATTCAGGTAAAGCGAACAATGTGACATCACGAAGTATGCCGCCAATAGGATGATGTGCATATCCGGAAGCATAAGAAATCTCGTCTAAACGGTCTTCTACCTCCAATTGAATTTCGTTCTTCTTCCCTACACGCACCAGCGAAGTAATATCAGTTTCCCAACGGGTAAAACCACCATGATGCTCACGAACAAATTTACCATTTACACTCAACTTGGCATGACTGTATACGCCGTCGAAACGCAAAATAACCTGCTTTCCCGCATAGTCGGCCGGTATGATAAATGTCTTCTTATAAAAGAACGGTTTATCATGTTCAATGGCAAATCCTTGCATAGCCGCTTCGCCGGGCACTTGAATAGTAGTCCACCGGCTTTGGGGAGAATATTTAAATGCCCATGTTCCGCTTAATGACATGACAGGTTGCTGCACTCCTTCCAACTGTGAAGGTAAGATATAACTTCGCCCTGAACAGACAGCAGCGGATGCTGCATTCAGGGAAGAATATGAAAGCAGGCAAATACCTGCCATTAATAAAGTCTGTTTTATCGTTATCATAATGATATAAATAAGGTTAGTACTCTTTTTACCACCAAAGCCAATAGAAACCAATCAGAATGGCAATGATGATGCAAGAAAAAATATTAAATAACTTACTTGTATGAAACAACGAAGCATGAATAGCGGAACATTGGCCGGATGAGCGGTTACGTCTGCCTAGCATAATGATAAGACCGCAGCATAATAAAAAGACAATGCCCATTCTATCCATCCACGGCAAAGCCGGACAAAGTATTTTCAGCAAAGCAGAAAATACAAATGACCCCAGTGCTGCCGAAAGCGCACCGTTTGCCGTTGCTCTCCGATAAAAGAAACCGGCAAGAAAAATAGCCAATGCACCCGGACTCACAAATCCGGTAAATTCCTGAATATAATGAAACGCCTGATCCAACCCCGAAAGTAAAGGAGCGATACACACTGCCACCAACAACGAAACAGCACTTGCCCAACGTCCGGTACGCACCAACTCGGTCTGTCCTGCTTTAGGACGAAAATAGGAACGATAAATGTCCATTGTAAAAATGGTGGAAATGCTATTCATCATTGATGCCAGCGAACTGACAATCGCTGCCGTCAGAGCCGCAAACGCAATTCCCTTTACCCCCACAGGCAGCAGATTGCTCAGCAACCAAGGATAGGCTTCATCCGACTTTTCCAGAGAAGCATTCAAAGCAAATGCCGCAATGCCCGGAATGACGACCAGCAACGGAATCAATAATTTGATGAAACCGGCAAACAACATACCGTTTTGTGCCTCGCTCACCGATTTGGCTGCCAACGCACGCTGAATAATGTACTGGTTGCATCCCCAATAATATAAATTGGCAACCCATAACCCTCCTATAATAACCGATACCCCGGGAAGATCCATATATCCGGGATGTGACTTATCAAGTATAAGATGGAACTTATCTTCCGCCTGTTCACAAAGATTGGTAAACCCTGAAATAACCCCTTCCCCATTGCCCAGCATATCGAGTGCAATGTAAGTGGTTATCAATCCGCCGCCTATCAAGAACACAACCTGGATAACATCGGTCAACGCCACGGCTTTCAGTCCTCCATAAATGGAATAAATTCCGGCAAAGGCTGCCAATCCTATTATCCCTGCCAACATAGGAACTCCCATAATATTCTCAATGGTCAAGGCACCTAAATAAAGAATGGAAGTTAAATTAATAAATATGAATACCGCCAACCAGAAAAAAGCCATCACCGTCTTCACCCGGCGGTCGAAACGCTCCTCCAAGAATTGTGGCATCGTAAAGATTTTCTTCTCCAGAAAAACAGGAATAAAAAACTTAGCCACAATCAGCAGCCCCAACGCCGCAATCCACTCATACGTCGCCATAGCCAATCCGATGGCATAACCAGACCCCGACATACCGACAAACTGTTCTGCCGAGATATTGGATGCTATAATAGAGGCCCCTATTGCCCACCAAGCCAATCCCCTGCCGGCCAAGAAATAGTTATTGGCATCCTGCACCTCCCCTTTAGAACTACGTGAAACATAAAGTCCTACAAGCAAAATAAGCAAGCAGTAGGCTATAAAGATAATCAAATCAATCGTTGATATATTCATGCTGTCGTCCTCTTAGCGGATTATAAACGGATAATGATTCTCTCCCGGAGCAACTCCGGGTATATCGGCCACAAACAAACTGCCACTCAGTGGATAGGCTTGTATCTCGGCTTCCGACAAACCGTCTCTGGCCGTTGTTATGAACAACTGATTACGCTCCTTACCACCAAATGTACACGAAGCCACATTGGGAACAGGAACTTCTATTTTATCAACCAGTTGTCCCGTTGCCGGACTCCAAACATACACGCCGAATCCTCCCCAATGAGCCACCCACAAAAGTCCGTTAGCATCAATGGTCATTCCGTCTGGCACTCCATACTCCATAGGAACCTGTACAGCAGTACGAATAAAATAAATAGCACCGGTCAAATAGTCATAAGCATATTCTTCAATGCATCTTCTGCCGGAATCAGCATAATACATACGGTCTCCTTTCCGGTTCCAAACAATTCCGTTCGGGATACTTTGTTGTCCCAAAACAGATGCCAAAGATAAATCATTATCCACACAATACAAACTTCCGTTTCCATTATGTTCACTGCAATGCATCACTCCGCACCAGATACGACCTTCCGGAGATGCCTTACAGTCATTGGTACGCCATTGCGGATGCAAACATGGAAGCTCAATCAATGTCCTATATGTCCTTTCTTTCAAGTCATAGGCGATAAAGCGGTTTTTCATTGCCAGCAGCACTTCATGGTCATGTCCTTTCCAAGGAATAATAGAAGTTACCATTTCCGGAAAGGTATGTTCTTCCACCGTACCTTCATTGGAACCATATTGATATAAAATCCCATTATCAATGTCCACCCATAACAAACATTCTAAACCAGGCATCCATGTAGCGGCCTCGCCGGTCCGGTTATAACACCGATGTAATAGAGTTGCATTCATCATCATCTATATTAAACTACCTATTGAAAACTGATTTAAACATCCTGCATCAACGCAGACCGTCCTCCATCCATCAGAATGGTCGTTCCACTTATAAATTGAGCCATAGGTGAAGCCAGATAAACACATAATGCACCCACTTCCTCCACCGTACCGATTCTTTTCACCGGATGAAGGTCAATCGTACGCCGACGTTCGGCCATCGCATCCGGAAACGAATTGAACCAAGTATCATTTCCTGCCGTATCTATAAATCCGGGAGCCACCCCGACCGTCCGTATCTTCGGCCCCCACTCTATAGTCAGACTCCGTACCAGTCCGGTGATAGCCGTCTTTGTAACATTATAGGGGAAACATCCCGGAATGGAACAGAAAGCATGATTGGAAGTCATCAGCAAGATGACCCCATTGCCACTTTGTTCTAAATAAGGTTTACAAAGTTTAGCCAAACGCCAGTGAGAAGCCAAGTTCAGGTCCAGATTGTATGTCCATTGGCTTTCCGAACATGCTGCCGCACCTTCAAATACATTCATCCCGGCGTTGGAAACAACAATATCCAACCGCCCGAAGGTCGTAATCACCTCTTGCACAAACTGTTCCAATTCCTTTTCCTGCGTGACATCCGCCTGAACATAGAGTGCCTTGCGACCCTCTCTTTCCACAGCCTGCAAAAATACAGAAACACTGTCATCAGTGCCCGGCTTACGCGAACATCCTGCCACACAAGCTCCTGCACGAGCAAACTCACGTGCCGTGCCCAGTCCGATACCGGAGGATACTCCGGTAATCAGAACAACCTTTCCGGTTAAGTCTATTTGAAACGGCATACGCATTAAATATAAAAGTTCTCAGGAGGATTGTTTATAATACCCGGATGCTTTTCCATCTCCTCTTCCACCAAATCCACTCCCAGCCCCGGGCGGTCCGACAGATGTAAATGCCCATCATAAACCATATCGGCAATAGGATGGTCAATAACCGTATCCCTCCAGGGAACATCATTGAACATAAACTCTTGACGGAAAAAATTAGGAACGGAAGCACACACATGAGACGAAGCAAGAGTGGACAAGGGGCCGTTAGGATTATGAGGAGCCAATAGAACCTGATAAGCCTCAGCCATCGTAGCCATCCGTTTCATCTCAGAAGGTCCTCCGCAGCGGGTTATATCCGGCATGATTATATCACATATATGTTTTTCAAGCAATGAGCGAATGCCAAAGCGGGTATAATGACGTTCGCCCACACAAATAGAGACATCCGAGGGAATGCGTTCACGCATGGCACGCAATGTTTGAGAACTTTCCGGTCCTGCCGGCTCCTCATACCAGGCAATATCCAATGTTGCCAAACGCTCCGCCATCTTCACAGCAATGCGGTAATTCAGCATGGCATGGGTTTCAATCATAATATCCACCTCCGGACCTACCGCCTCACGGACTGCCTTTGAAACGTTGAATGCCAAATCCTGTTGTGCAGGAGTCAGTGTAAGATTGGACGCCAAATCTTCACCATAGAAATAATTGGTATGTGCAAACGGGTCAAACTTCAACCCCGTGAATCCGGCTGCCTTCACCGCACGTGCTTGTTCAGCATAATCGGCTTCATTGTGCCCCCCTTTCGTAAACCAATAATTGGCATACAACAGAATATCCTTACGGTAAGCTCCTCCCAAAAGTTCATAGCACGGCACCCCCAATACCTTGCCTTTCAAATCAAGCAATGCCATATCAATACCGCTAATGGCACACATACTGGCACCATAGGGACCTACCCAGTTTAAGTCACGATAAAGCTTTGTCCAAATAAAATCCGTCTTCATCGGATCAAGCCCGATAATGCGGTTGCCTATATGTTTTGCCGCCTCGTATACGATAGGGCTTCCCGGCCAGTTAGTAGCCTCACCCACACCCGTATAACCTTCGTCTGTATATATCTTCAATAAAGTCCAATTGTACTTGATGCCCTGCACCAACCATACTTTTACATCTGTTATTTTCATCTTTACTTATTTTATAAACTACATAATACCAAATTTATCAAATGCATCCCGGGCTTTCATGCCTTCCTGTATCTTCTTCAAGACGGTACGTTCGCCACGCGCTTTTTCAAGAGCACGTACAAATACTTCTTCTTCTATTTGGCGCGGCACCACACACACACCGTCAATATCCCCCACCAACATATCTCCGTCATTCACCAACACGCCATCAATTTCGATAGGCACACGATAATCAATCACTTTTCCGCGCGGAGCCTGATCCTGAGCATAGGGACCATAAGAAAAACAGGGAAAGTTTAAAGCCAGAATACCTTTCGTATCACGGGAATAGCCATTCACAACCGCACCGGCAGCTTTACACTGCATGGCACGTGCACTCATCAATTCCCCCCATAAAGCATAAGAGGGAGAAGAACCGGAGCAAATATAGATTTCACCTTCTTTCAAATCGTCTAATGCTTCGAGCATCAAACCGAAAGAGCGCTTCAGCACCGGGTTTATTCCGCTTGTTCCCTGATTGTCATACACATCGGCTTCGAGTACGGTCATGGCACGCCCTGCCACAAACATATCGTCGCGAAGCGGACGAATACGAGGCGGCAAGAATTGATGTGTATATCCCATCTTGTCCATAATATCTCCGACAACAGCCGTATAGAGTTCTCCCTTTATCAAGGAAACCAGCTCTTTGTCATCGTTCCATTCTTTCATTTTTCTGTTCTATTAAAAGGTTGTTTTTACTTTATTATAGTAACAGCAAAGGTAATCTGCTTTAAAGAAAGAAAGAACTTTTCAGAGCTATGGCACTTATGTAAAAAGGTGAAAATATGGCCAAAACATATACAAAACGGAAATACTATTTTGCCACATCACGCGGAGACACTCCCATCTGTTGTTTAAAGATGCGTGAAAAGTATTGTGGCGACTGAAAACCACATTGGAAACACACTTCCTTTATAGACATTTCCGTGCTTCTTAAAAGTTCGACCGCTTTATTGATTCTTATCTGATTCAGATAATCTAAGGGAGAAAGATTCAAATACTGTGAAAATAGGTTTCTGAGATAGCGTTCACTGATGCCTACTTCTTCCGCCACCTTATTTATATTAATATCCGAATGATAGTTCAAACGGATGTAAGCAATGGCTTTTCTCAGCGATTCATTAGTGCAGATAGGTAAATAAGCCTCATCCATATAACGATAGATAAGCACCAACAACTCTGCATAATACATCACGACCAAATATTGATAATATACACTTTTTATCTCCAACTCATTCACTATACGCTGCACTACCCGCATGATACGAAGGTTATTCACTATTTTAATCAGCCTGTTTTCTTCAGAAAATAAAAAGACGGAAGTGGGCACCGAATTATCTTTGCCCACCCGGGAATTCAAGTTAAAGTTGGAAAAGATTTCCGGCAAAAACTCCAACTGCATCAGAGTTGTCCCTTCACTGCCCGCTTCAAACAAATGATTAACATCCGAAGTGATAACCATTATCTCTCCTTCCTTGAAGGTCACACTTTCATTATCCAAATGGAGGATACAATAGCCCTTTTTCACATAGTTTATTTCAATGCGCAAATGCTTATGAGGGCCATACGTTTCCGAAGGATAAAACGAGATAAAACGGAACACATCCGCCAGACGCTTACTCTTTAAATTCTCGGTTATCTGCTCCAATATCTCCCAAAGGGAAGAGGGTACGGCACATTCATCCATAATCTTATCTATTTCTCTGTTACACAAATCCAAACTTTTCATCTACTTCACAACTAAGTCAATCCGGCTACCCGGCTGAGTCTCATACTCCATCACTTTATGTTCGAAAGGAGAAAAGACAGCAAGATGACCACCCTTTTCGGAATAAACTTCCAATCGGACAATCTTTCCATCCTTGAGAGCGGCCGAGACAAGGAAACCTCCCATGGCCCGTAGATTGTTAAAAGATGCATTCTTCCAGGTTGAGGGAATTGCCGGAAAGACCCGTATCACTCCTGTATGGCTCTGCAACAACATTTCATGTATGCCCGAGGCAAACGCAAAATTTCCCTCAAGCGTAAAAGGACGATAAGTAAACTTTGATTTTCCGCTGCCCGACTGATCTCCATTGGCATGGAATGTATTTTTCAGACAGAAACATTCGGCGAAAGTTCTCAATGCCTTTGCCGCTTCTTCACCGTTAAATGCACGCGCCTGCATATTGGCAAACCAACTATAAGTATATCCGGTCCAGTAATCCGGCCCATAGTCACTCATTCTTTTCAGAGTGGCACGGATGATGTGTTGCGCCTTCTCACCGTCGCTCCAGTCTATGATGCCCAACGGATGAATGGCCAGTGCATGAGAGAAATGACGATGCGATGCATTATAGGGAAATCCTTTGGCAAAGGTAAGGCTTCCATCACTATACAAATCAAAATCAGGCAACTGACTTCTCAATTTGCTCCAATGCTCTACCTCAGCCCTTATTCCCAGTTCATTTGCCATTTCAGCACCTGCATCAAACAAAAAATGCATCAATGACAAATCATAATTCGTCATATCCTTAAACCACGCCTGCAGTGAGTTATCATATATCTCGGGACTTGAACTGAACTCCAGCCGACGAACTCCTTTGCTGTCGACAATGGAATTCTGCTCCATATATATAGCCACGTCCTTCAAGAAAGGGTAAGCCCTTTCTTTCAAAAACTCCTTATCGGCAGAGTATTTCCAATGCAAATAAAAGTGCTGTGCCAACCAAGCTCCCGCCGTTTGAGACATGGCATACTGAATCCATCCTCCCATAGGCTCACCTGTCAGGGTGCAGACTCCGGGCACATTCATCCCCTCTGTTTCAAAGTATTGACGGGTATAACGTTTGTAAGTATCACGTTGATTCCACAACGTATTCAGATATCCCAGTCCCTCAGACAAGTGATTACCCGCATACGCAGGCCAATAACTGAGTTGGGTATTCAGGTCATGATGATAGTCCCCCTTCCAAGGCGGCAACTTGCCATTGTCTGCCGTCCACACGGCTTGCAAAGAAATGGGATAGGAATTTTCACGAGCTGCCGAACCGAACTTATACATCTCATTATAATACTGTTTTTGTAGGATACTATCCGGAAGAGCAACGGATGACTGTGCCCAATAATTCTTCCAATAATCAAAGTGCACTGCATAATCTTTTTCCAAACCGCGCAGCATAGCAGCCTCTGTCTCTTCTTTCGCCTGTTCGCCGCACAAAGAAGAAGTGACACTCCACGTTCCATACAACGTTTTTCCTTGCCGTTTCCATTTCACCACCACATCGTAAGAAAAGTCGCCATATCCTTTCTGATGATACACACATTCATTGCCTTTACGCACTACACTTCCCTGCTCATACCCCAGCCGTTGCAAGTCCTGTCCAGAAACCGGACTGGCTTCGGAACTGTTTCCTGTTTTCTTATATTGAGGAGTCACCAGCAAAGGTTCCAGTTCCGTTGTGAGATTTTTAAAGACAAACCATCCCACCGGCTTAGTAGCATGGACAAAAGTCTGCATCCGGGTGCCGTTCTCCCAAATGGCCTCACACAAAGCATTATCCAGATACAGGCGCACTTGCACAGGTTTTCCAAGTTCAGTCAATGGAAACTCTAAAGCCGCCCCCGGTATTTTGGAAGGGGCAGGCATCCTGTTATAGGGTTCGTCGAATTTCTTCTGCACAGGCCGATAATCGCGCATACGGATATGCTCCTTTACCCATGCAAAACGATAATTATCCCCCGAAAGGCTGTCCACCGGACGCAAATCCCATAAATCAGTACGGTCTAGGGAGAAACGCAAGGCGGTATCTTTTTCCCACACCAATGCACCTACCGTGGCGTTCCCCAATGGAATGCCTTCATCCCAACTTTGTGCCAAAGCCGGAAAGACCAAATCATTATCAGATGCCGTAACAGGACAATAATCTACAGAAGTGCTACAACTCATTATGCCCACCACGAAGCCTAGCATCAATATCTTTTTCAATTTCATGTCATTCAGTATATTAAATTCAAGAATCTATTGCAAACATACACAAATCAGACGAAAACAACAGCCTAAATTTCAAATTTACTTTTAACAAATTCGGAACAAATAGCAAGAAAACATATAGAAAATGGACATAAGAAGATATACTTAGCCGGCAAGAGCAATACCGTAAGCCTTTTCGTCCTCTAGATTAACGTGAGTTCGGGATAAGTGTTTTTGGGGGAGTTTCCACAGTAATACACAAGATTTCAGTTTAATAAACCAAACAGAACGATAGATATTTCGTCCGGCGAGCTGATACATTCTTTGCAGCGAACCGTCGTATTCATTAATCATTGCCATTGGCTCAGTAAACAGTGTCACTGATTTGCTAGTTTCTGCCACTGATTTATTAGTCGATGGCAGAAACTAACGAATATCTCAAGAGCCGATTGGCTTTATGTATGGAATCTAATTGCTTTTCAAAGGTAAGGATGATAGAGTATTATCTGGCAACCGGACTTCTTTCTATAGTTAGCACAGCGGTTTCTCCCCTTTATTTAATATAATAATGTATATTTTATATCCTCATAATGAGCACATTTCGTCATTTCCGTTTTTTATAATTATCTTTTTTGTAAGTACCGAATTCGTTAATCCATATCATCTGCTTCGTTCGCCGCTTCATTTCATTCATTGTAATTTTGCCTCAAACAAAATATCTCAATGAAAGGGGTATTCAAATCTTAATTAAAACTAATATTATGCCAAAGAAAAATCAAGCTATGAAGCTCATCTTGCTGGTCGGAGCCTTAAGTTTTCCGGTCATCGGTATGGCAGAAAAGATGCCTAATCAATCCGAAGCAAGCATTTCCCAACAGAATGGGAAAGTTATAGGTACCGTAGAAGATGACTTAGGAACAGTAATCGGAGCCACGGTAATAGTAAAAGGAACGACTAACGGAACCACTACCGACATTGACGGACGATTCACCTTAGAAGGAGTAGAAAAAGGAAGCATTCTGCAAATCTCTTTCGTAGGTTACACCACTAAAGAAGTGAAGTACACCGGACAATCCATCCTTAAGATTATGCTAAAAGAAGACAGCCAAACACTGGATGAAGTGGTAGTAGTAGGTTTCGGTACCCAAAAGAAAGTCAACCTGACCGGTTCGGTAGGTACCGTTGATGCCGAAGCGCTTGCATCCCGTCCGGTGCAGAACGCCGTACAAGCCTTGCAGGGTATAGTGCCGGGACTGCAAATTACTACAACCAGCGGCGCACTGGACAACAAGATGAGTATGAGTATCCGCGGTACAGGAACTATCGGTGACGGTTCTGACGCCAGTCCTTTAGTATTAATCGATGGCATGGAAGGTGACATCAACTCTATCAACCCACAGGACATTGAAAACATTTCAATTTTGAAAGATGCCGCTGCCGCCTCCATCTACGGCTCACGCGCACCTTTTGGTGTGATTCTGGTAACAACTAAAAGCGGTAAAAGCGGCAAGACCTCTGTCAATTACAATAACAATTTCCGCTGGGGACAACCTGTCAGAATTCCTAAACAAATGGATTCGTATACATTTGCCACCTTCTACAACGATGCCAATATCAACTCAGGGGCGGGTGCCTATTTTACCCCCGACCATCTGCAACGTATTAAAGACTATCAGGACGGTAAAATAACAGACGGAGTATTGGCAGATGCCAACAATCAATATTGGCTCGACGGATATGCCGGCGGTAATGCCAATACAAACTGGTATGATGTGATGTATCGTGACTGGACGTTCTCACAAGAACATAACCTGAGCTTCAGCGGCGGTAACGATAAGGTAAATTACTATTTATCCGGCAACTTCATGGATCAAAAAGGATTGATGGAGTACAATCAAGATACTTACAAACGCTACACCGGAACAGGAAAAATCAATGCGCAACTGACAGAGTGGGCAAAAGTGAACTACACCAGCCGTTTTACACGCGAAGACTTTCATCGTCCTGCCTACCTTACCAATGCATTATTCCGTGACTTGGCACGCCAAGGCTGGCCTACACTTCCCTTATATGACCCTAACGGATATATGTACTACTCTCCTTCTCCGGCACTCCCCATTCGCGACGGAGGTAAGCACAACATTCAAACAGACAATATATACCAGCAGATATCTCTCATCATCGAACCGATAAAAAACTGGATAACCCATGTGGACTTCAACTACAGAATCAATATAGTCAACAACCACTGGGATACACAGACTTTGTACAACCATGACGTACAAGGCAATCCATATCCCATCAGTTATTATCAGGACACAGAGGCTCACGAAGACCAGACAAAAGAGAACTATATGAACTTCAATGCCTATACAGAATATTCGCACAGTCTTGAATCGGGACATAACTTTAAAGGTATGATTGGTTTTCAAGCTGAAGAAATGAAACAACAAATATTCGGCGCGACCCGCAAAGGCATTATCGTCCCCGAACTACCTGAAATTGACATAACTACCGGACTGGATTATAACGGCAAAGTGGTAAGCCCATCCGTAAACGGTTCGCGTGCCGCTTGGTCTACCGCCGGTTTTTTCGGACGTCTGAACTATGACTACAAAGGTAAATATCTGGCAGAAGTCAATATCCGTTATGACGGCACCTCCCGCTTCCGCCGCGAACAGCGCTGGAACTGGTTTCCTTCATTCTCCCTCGGTTGGAACATTGCCCGCGAAAATTTTTGGGAACCATGGAGCGAATATGTAGGAACACTGAAATTACGCGGTTCTTATGGAGAGTTAGGCAACCAAAATACCAAATCATGGTATCCTACTTATCAGACATTGGCAGTAGCAGCCAGCAGCGGCAGTTGGATACAAAACGGACTCAAACCCAATACGGCCACCGTACCGGGACTCATTAGCTCTACCATGGGATGGGAGCGTGTGCGCAACTGGAACATCGGCTTCGATTTCGGAGCGTTCAATAACCGTCTGACCGGCTCGTTCGATTATTATACCCGCGAGACATTAGATATGGTAGGACCGGCTCCCGAACTTCCGGGAATCCTTGGTCTGGACGTTCCCAAGACAAACAATACCGACTTGAAGACTTACGGCTTCGACTTTGAAATAGCTTGGCAAGACCGACTGAAAAACGGACTGGGTTACGGAATTCGATTTGTTTTATCCGATTCACAAACCGAAATTACCCGCTATCCGAATCCTACCAATACATTGGACAAATACAGAGAAGGCAGAATGTTGGGAGCTATTTATGGTTATGAAACGATTGGCATTGCCAAATCCGACGAAGAAATGGAACAGCATTTAGCATCTCTTCCCAATGGAGGGCAAAACGCATTGGGTTCTACTTGGGAAGCCGGAGACATCATGTACAGAGACTTAAACGGTGATGGCAAAATAGATGGCGGAGGTAATAAATATGATGATATGGGCGACAAGAAAATCTTGGGTAACAACACCCCCCGCTATCAATTCGGTATCGATTTGAATGCAGACTGGAAAGGTTTTGACTTCCGGGCATTCTTTCAGGGAGTCATGAAACGCGACTACTGGCAGGGAAGTGCTTATTTCTGGGGAGCAACCACATTGTGGCATTCTACCGGTTTTGTGGAACATGCCGATTACTTCAGGGCAGAACCTTCCAACGATTTGCCTGCCAACCTGGACGCTTACTATCCGCGCCCCATCTTTGGCTCCGACAAAAATAAACAGACGCAATCCGGTTACTTGCAGGATGCCTCTTATATCCGCCTGAAAAACCTTCAGTTGGGATATACCCTGCCGGTATCCCTTACCAAGAAATTTGCCGTATCCAAATTACGCGTGTTCATATCAGGCGAGAACTTGTGGACAGGTACTTCACTGACCAAAATATTCGACCCCGAAACAATCGGCGGCGGTGATGCATACAATGGAAATGCTTATCCGTTAAGCAGAACTTTCTCTTTTGGATTGAACGTAACCTTATAACATATAAAAGAAATAACAATCATGAAACATAGTAATCTATTTAAATATGCAGCCGGAGTTGCCATTTTGGGCATCATGACTTCCTGCAATGATTTTCTAGATCAGGAGCCGAAGTCTTCTGTTTCACCGGAAAAGTATCTGAAAGACGAATCCCAATTAGCGGCTTATGCCAACAAACTTTATACCGATATCCTGCCCGGACACGGATATGGATACGGACTTTTCGGAGACGACAACCACACAGACAATCAAGCCGGCTTCGGTTATGACAACCGTTATATTCCGGGACAATGGAAAACTTCACAATCGTCGGGTGGCTCATATAGCTTTGGAAATATCTACAGCTGCAACTACTTCTTCGAACGAGTACTTCCCGAATACGAAGCAGGCAATATTTCGGGCGCAAACGAAAAGATTCTCCAATATATAGGTGAGATGTACTTTATGCGTGCGTATGAATATTTCAAGAGACTTCGTTCTTATGGTGATTTCCCTATTGTCAAAACCACATTGCCCGACGAAATGGAACCGTTGGTAGAAGCCAGCAAGCGCTCGCCACGTAACGAAGTTGCACGTTTTATCTTGTCGGACTTAGATGCCGCCATCGAATTTATGGCTTCGGGAAAAGGAACCGAAAAGACCCGCATCAACCGTGAATGTGCATTGCTGATGAAATCGCGCGTCGCTTTATTCGAAGGTACTTGGTTGAAGTACTTCAAAGATACGCCATTCGTTCCCAACGGTCCGGACTGGCCGGGTAAAAGCAAAGAGTATAATGCCAATTACCAATATCCGACAGGAAATATAGACAATGAAATCGATTACTTCCTAACCCAAGCTATGGAAGCGGCCAAAGAACTAGGCGATGCAGTAGAAATGGTTGACAACACCGGATTAATACAGCAGTCGGCTACCGAACCGACAAATCCTTATATGGATATGTTCGGAGATGAAGACATGTCAGGCTACAGCGAAGTGCTCTTATGGCGCCCCTACAGCAAAGCATTAGGATTGACACACAATGTGGTGGTAGCCGCACAGCACGGCAATTATGGAATCGGGGTTACCCGTGGAATGGTGGACGGATTCCTAATGGCCAACGGTTTGCCCATTTATGCATCAGGCAGTGGATATCAAGGAGACGAAACCATAGCCGACGTCCGTAAAGAACGCGACTCCCGACTGAATGTCTTTTTGAAAGAACCGGGACAGAAGAATGTTTTATTTGAATCTGTGGAAGGTGAAATGGCTGTTCCCGTCGAACCTTATCCCGTCATCCTTAACAACAATGCAGAAAAAGGATATTCAACAGGTTATTCACTCCGTAAAGGAAATAATTATGATCAAAAATATGTAAGTAACGGAAGCAACTATACCGGTGCATTAATCTTCCGTGGCACAGAAGCTCTTCTCAATTATATCGAAGCGTGCTATGAAAAGAATGGCTCTTTAGACAACACGGCTCAAAGCTATTGGGCACAAATCCGAAGACGTTCACACGTAGATACTGATTATAATAAAACAATTGCCGCCACCGATATGACAAAAGAAGCACTCAATGACTGGGGAGCTTACTCAGCCGGCAAGTTAATAGACCCGACTCTCTATAACATCCGCCGTGAACGCCGCTGCGAACTTATGGCAGAAGGGTTGCGTTATATGGATCTGATGCGTTGGAGAGCCATGGACCAAATGATTGCCACTCCTTATCATATTGAAGGTTTCAAACTGTGGGGAAGCATGCAGGAATGGTACAAAAATGAAGACGGCACTTCACAACTGGTTTACGGCATGGACAACTCAAAGGCAAATGTGTCCGACCCGACACTCAGCCCTTACCTGCGCCCATACGAAAAATATGGCAATAACTTGGCCAAAGACGGGTATCGCTGGGCAATGGCTCATTATCTGGAACCATACAGGATACAGGATATAGATATCACCTCAGGCGGTGGCTCTATTGAAGATTCGCCCATCTATCAGAATCCTTACTGGCCGACTGAACCGAATATGCCTCCGTTGAAATAATAAGATGAACTTTTAATTTGAAATTTGAACATCCTAAAAGACTAAAGAAAGAGGGTGTGTCGAAACAAGAATAATCCTTCCGAAAAGTTACAGATTGTAACTACCAAACTTAAAAGAGCCGTATCGAACTCTGTCTCGAGTAATGATACGGCTCTTTCTCTTGCTTTTTAGGATGCTCAAGTTTCAGATTAAAAGTTCTTCTTTGGTTTAACTTAGTTTTGACACACCTGTTTGAGATATAACAATTACAATCTGTCACTCTTCGGAATGGTCATTTTAGCTTTGACACATCCCTGATAATTCTAATCTTCACCAGATAAACCGCTGGAGCGCTACAAATACTTTCCTAGAAAGCCGCCCCTTGATAGGCCTCAGCCAATTGGTTCATCGCTTTCTCTATAATGCAACGCGGACTTGCCACATTCAGACGCATATATCCTGTACCTTCCTGTCCAAACATGACTCCATCATTCAGTGCCAGATGTGCTTTATCTGCAAAGAAATCGTTCAATGCTTCCTGACTCAATCCCAGTTCACGGCAATCAAGCCAAACCAAATAAGACGCTTGCGGACGGATGGCTTTAATCTTGGGGGCATGAATTTTCAGGAAATTGTCGACATAATCAATGTTTCCCTGTATGTAAGACAAACATTGGTCAAGCCATTCCGTTCCGTGTGTATATGCCGCTTCTACAGACAGGAAAGCAAATACATGCCCCATATCCAGTTCACCGGCATCCATAAACTTACGGAACCGTGCACGCAAATCTTCATTAAAGATAATAGCATGCGAAGCAGCCAAGCCCGGCATATTAAATGCCTTGCTGGGCGACATGAATGTCACCGAGTTCATCTTTGCCTTTTCACTGATAGTAGCAAAAGGACGATGTTTGTAAGGAGGAAGAGTCAGGTCTGCATGAATTTCGTCAGAGAACACCAATACCTTTTCTTCGTAACAGATTTCCGCCACTGTGCGCAGTTCGTCTTCTGTCCACACCACACCACCGGGGTTATGAGGATTGCATAAAATGAACAGTTTACAGCCTTTTATCTGTTCACGGAAGGCATCCAAATCCATTCGATACATACCATCCTCCCATTTCAAGGGATTAGTAACCAATATACGTTCATTGCGAGTCGTCACCCAAGCGAAAGGATGATAGACAGGAGGCTGAATCATCACCTTATCTCCCGGTCGGGTGAAGCAGTTCATTGCCATACCGATGCCGGGAACAATGCCGGGAACAAAGTTTATCATCTCTTTTGTGACATCCAAATCATAGCGTTGTTTCACCCAATTAATGATGGCCCGATAGTAGCTGTCAGGCTTCCCCGTATAACCCAACACTTCACACTCACAGCGTTTGCGGATTGCGTCCACGATAAAAGGAGCTGTACCAAAGTCCATATCTGCCACCCACAAAGGAATCAAATCCGAACGTCCCCACACTTCCTTCACCTCTTCCAGCTTCACGGCGGCAGTGCCGTTGCGGTCTATTACTTTATCAAAATCGTATTTCATCATTTGTATCTTTTAAAATCGAATTCAAATATATAGAAAAAGTCCGCAACAATCCATATAAGGACGGAAAATCTTCCGTCCTTATTCATCAATCCCTCTATTTAAGTGCCTTCAGCACTTCAGGCATCATAGTCCACACAAAGTTTTCATCCTGTGCTGTATAGAGATTGCCATCCACCACAGATTTCTCATCGGTCGCCTGCCCCTTGGTGACAGCCGGTTTTGCTAACGGATGCACTGCCAGTTTCTTATCTTCCGTTACTCCTGCAAAATCGAACAACATACCTGCCGCACAATGACCTATCAATATTTTACCTTTTTCGCCGAAAGCCTTCAATACAGACATCAAATCAATATTATAAGGTTTATCCGCATTCTGTGCAAACACAGGAACCGCATCTCCGCATGAAAATACCACAGCATCAAATTCATCTTCATGTCCTACCAAATGCGCAATTACATCATCTGCCACCAATTTAACGCCCGAATTTGTTTTAATTTCCTTTGTTTCCGCCACTGCATATACCTTATAAGATATACCGTTCTCAAAAAAGGCTTCCAAATACTGGAACAAACCGAATCCGTTCACCGGATTCACTGCCAAAACCGCAACTTTCTTTGCCATAATCTTAATGTATTAAATAAAACAATAAATATATCTGTTAAAACAATAGTTATCTTTAGTAAGTTTATTACTTTTGTGCGACAAATGTAACGTGCTTCTGCTATAAAAACAAGAAGGCACCTCATCATAAGCTAGTTACACAAGAGTAACCATTGTTGAATAACAACGATATACAAAAGATTAAAAAATGCAAAACTTCCATCCCAACGGTAATTGTCCCATACGAGACGTGCTCAGCCGTATTGGTGACAAATGGTCTATGCTGGTTCTTATCACACTACATACAAATGGAATCATGCGGTTCAGTGACATTCACAAAACAATAGCCGATGTATCACAACGAATGCTCACCGTCACTCTACGCACATTGGAGTCCGACGGACTGGTAGAACGAAAAGTATATGCCGAAGTTCCGCCACGGGTAGAATATCGCCTGACGGAAAGAGGACTAAGCCTGATACCTCACCTTGAAGGGTTAGTCAGTTGGGCTTTACAGCAAATGCCGGGGATTATGGAAAGCAGAGAAAAAAATGATTCAGTTCAAAAAAACATATAAAGGCTACCGAAAGGAGAGAATACACCTATCTCCATGCTTGATAACGTAAGAGAGGCGGAGCGATTTATGGCTACCGAAAGGAGAGAATATGCCTATCTCCATGCCCAGACGCGGTTCATTTACAGAATAGAATAAGAACCGCTCCTATTAATAAAGCAATGCCCGCAAGCAAAATGATGAAAAGCAATTTACCTTTGAGAAAACTGTTACGTTCCTTTTCTTCCCATTCCCTGGTTTCATGAGCAATACGTTCCAATTGTTCATAAGACACATCAGACTCCGAACGTTTGCCCTTCACACCGAGTAGACGATTCCGTGTCTCATTCAACCGTTCGCGACTCGCCCGGCGAAGCTCCCTGTTTTCCTTGTCACGCCGCATCATGTCATTGATGCATCCTAGAGTTCCCATACGCCCTCCTTATTTAATGAATAATGATAGACTACAATGTAGACCTATCTATCTACAAAGATACTTGTTTAATCTCAGAATACAGACTATCGAGACGAGGAAAAAATATTTTTGAAAAAAAACTTCTTATTTATTTGTTTTTGCTAGAAAAGTATTACTTTTGCAGCGTATTCAATAACAAAGAGAACAAAATGAAAGCATTATACAATACATACTTCTTTTTCTTTTATTACTTTTACTTTAGCAACAAAGTGAAGCGGGAGTTTGTATGTGTACGTTAAACAACGATTAAGACAATGTGATAATAACAACGAAATCCCGCTTCCGGCAGAAGCGGGATTTTTTTATAATATAT